>NZ_JBFBBK010000029.1:0-125912 GCF_040682635.1 Streptomyces sp. NPDC051133 | reverse complement strand
GGCCTCCGCCAGCTCCAATACCGCAGCAGCATCATCGACGGATGCCTCACCGGAACAGGACTCACGCCGACGACACCACGACTACAAAGTCAGTAGCAGTCCACCCGCTGACCTTCCTCCTCCACACGCGTGGATGGAACAAGGCCGAGTTCGCCCGGCTCATGCAGGAGCACGGGAGGAAGCTCGGAATTCCGCTCGCGACCAACCGGACGACTGTATGGAAGTGGGCACAGGGTCAGGAGCCGGACGCGGACGCCCAGCGGGTCCTTGCCGACCTGCTGGGTGTCCCGCACGGGCGGGCGCGCGCGGAGGGATGGCCCCGCTGGCTTCCGGTCTGGGAGGTAACCGGACTTACCGCTCCGTGGACAGAGGCCGGTACCGTCGAGGCGTTGTCCGATCTGGTGGGGAGTGGACGGATGGATCGCAGAGGCTTCCTCACCATCACGGGAGCCGCTCTGACGGGTCTCGCGGCGTGTTGGGTGGACGCGCCCTCCGCCATGGCCGCGGCGCTCAACGGTGACCGGGTCACGGACACGATGGTCTCGACCATCGAGCAGCGCATCACCACACTCCGCACGCTCGACGACCAGCTTGGCGGCGCTCGGCTGCTGGAACAGGCGCGAGGCGACCTGGCTCTGGTCACGGCTCTCCTCAGCGGTGGGCGCTACACCGACGACGTCAGACTCCGGCTGTACGCGCTGGCGGCCCGCGCGGCGCACCTGACCGGATGGATGGCCTACGACGCCGGCCTACGATCCGCAGGGCAGCGCTATTACGTCGGTGCCCTGCGCAGCGCCCGCACCGCCGGCGACGACGCCTTCGGCGCTTTCATCCTCGCGGAGATGGGCGTGCACGTCTCTGAGGCTGGGCGCACCGCTGAGCGTGTCGACCTCATCTCGACCGCCATCGGCAACGCGCCACGCTCTCTGTCGCCCCGCACCCAGTCGTTCCTCTACTTGCACAAGGCAGAAGCCCTCTCACGCGACGGCGACCACCGCGAGGCAGGAACGGCCCTCACCCGTGCCACATCCCTGTGGGAGCGCCACGTGACAGACGAGAACCCTGACAGGCTCGACTGGTTCGGCGAGGCACAACTACGGTCGACCGAGGGAAAGGTCCTGTTGCGCTCGGGACAGGTGGAGCGCGCGACCAGTTCCCTGGAGACTTCCGTGACGAGAGCCGCCCCTCGGGACAAGGCCGTACGGTCCAGCCGTCTGGCTGAGGCTCGGCTCGCCGGCGGTGACCTGGAGGGTGCGTTGGACGCCGCGAACTACGGCGCGGGACTTCTGGAGGACAGCGTCAGCTCCGTTCGGGCCCTGAACCGCCTCAAGGAGTTCTCCACACGGCTGGAGCCGCACAAGTCGGTTCCCTCCGTCCGCGAGTTCCGCGAGCGCCTGCAGGAACTGTCCGTCGCCGTTTGACGCCGATCGCCTGACCACCGGGGACGAGCCCGTCTCGATGAAGTGGGCTGCAAGGCTGCCAGGATGGCCGACATGACGACGATCTACGGTGAGGTGGCGCCCGGGTTCGAGCCGGTGCGGGCAGCGTTCACGGATAGCTTCGTACGGCACGGGGAGCTCGGCGCAACGGTGTGCGTGTACCGGAACGGCCGACCGGTGGTGGACCTGTGGGGTGGCGTGGCCGATCCCGAAACCGGTCGTCCCTGGACGCGGGACACGCTGCAACTGGTCTACTCGGCGACCAAAGGCGCAACCGCGACCATGGCGCACATGCTGGCCGAGCGTGGAGCGCTCGACCTGGACGCGCCCGTCGCGAAGTACTGGCCGGAGTTCGCAGCGAACGGCAAGGCGGACATCCCGGTGCGCTGGCTCCTGTCCCACCAGGCCGGCCTGGTCGCGCTGGATCAGCCGGTGGCGTTGAAGGATGCGCTGGCCTGGCACCCGATGGCGGCGGCACTGGCCGCGCAACGCCCCCTCTGGACACCGGGCACTGCGCACGGATATCACGGCCGGACCTGGGGGTGGCTGGTCGGCGAGGTGATCCGACGGGTATCCGGCCGCTCGCCGGGCCGCTTCTTCGCCGACGAGATCGCGGCCCCACTGGGCTTGGACTTCTTCATCGGCTTGCCCGCCGGCGAACGCGACCGAGTCAGCCGCATGGTGTACCGGCGGCCGGACATCGACCTCACCGCTCAGCCCACCGAGACGGTCCCCGAGGAACTCCGCGAACAGGTCGCCGCCTGGCGGGATCCGAACTCATTCAGCAACAGGGCGTACGCCGTCACCGACCCGCCCGAGATCGACTTCGACTCGCCGGAGGTGCAGGCGGCAGAGCTTCCGGCCTCCAACGGCATCGGCACCGCACGCGCTCTTGCCCGCATGTACGCAGCGCTGCTCGACGAGGTGGACAGCGTGCGCCTGCTCCACCCCGCCACCCTGGCGTCGGCGACCGAGGAGCAGGTCAACGGCAAGGACCAGGTCATGCTCATCCCGAGCCGCTTCAGCGCCGGATACATGCTGCCCACCGAAGCCAACCCGATGATCGGACCTAGCTCTTTCGGCCACACCGGCCGCGGTGGATCGCTCGCCTTTGCCGATCCGGAGCACGGTGTTGCCTTCGGCTACGCGATGAACAACATCATCGGGGGTACGGACGACGTCCGGGCGGCATCTCTGGTCGACGCGGTGCGAAGGTCGCTGGTGTAACGCCAAGTTCTGAGTCTGCGCCGATCTCTTGGGCCCCTGAGAGGTGGAACGGCTCTGCTCCGAATACTCCGGGATGGCTCGGTGCCGATGATGCACCTGTAGCCCTGACTTCTCCTTGTAACCGTGGAGACTCACCGGAGCTGCACTGGGCGTTCGGGTACCCCTTCGCGATCGTCCTGATGGGTGTGGTCTGTACGACGCTGTACCTGGTGTTCAAGCGGCGGGACTGGCTGTAGCGGGAATGCGCGCGCGCCGGCCGGCGTCTTTCACAGGAGATCACCTAGGGGCAAGGAGTGGGGATGACCGACGCGTTGGTGCTGGGCGGCGGCGGTGTGGGCGGGATCGCCTGGATGACCGGACTGCTCGCGGGGCTCGCCGATTCCGGGCAGGACGTCAGCGGGGCCGGTCTGCTGGTGGGGACCTCCGCCGGGTCGGCCGTGGCGGCCCAGCTGGACAGCGGGCTGGGTCTGGAGGAGCTGTACGCCCGGCAGGTGGATCCCGCGTTGCAGGCCGCCGAGATCATGGCCGAGATGGATCTGGAGAAGTTCGCCGCCGAGATCGGTGCCGCCACCGGTTCCGCCGCGTCGGTGCCTGAGCTGCGGCAGGCGGTCGGGCGGGTCGCGCTCGGGTCCCGGACCGTGCCGGAGCCGGAGCGGCGCGCGGTGATCGAGTCGCGGCTGCCGTCCCACGGCTGGCCGGAGCGTGCGCTGAAGGTCGTCGCGGTGGACGCCGGGAGCGGCGAGCCGCGCGTCTTCGACCGGGCCTCGGGCGTGCCCCTGGTGGACGCCGTCGCGGCGAGCTGCGCGGTGCCGGGTGTGTGGCCGCCGGTGACGATCGGTGAGCGCCGGTACATGGACGGCGGGGTGCGCTCCATCGCCAACGCCGACCTCGCCGTCGGCGCGGACCGGGTGCTGGTGGTACTGCCGTTGGGCGTCACCGAGCCGTTCCCGAGCGAACAGCCGCTGGAGGACTCGGTGGCGCAACTGCGGGCCCAGGGCGCCGAGGTGCTGCTGATCGCGCCCGACGAGGCGTCGACGGCGGCGATCGGCGACAACGCCCTGGACCCGTCCACCCGCCGCCCCGCCGCCGAGGCGGGCCGAACCCAGGGACGGACCCTGCGGCTGGCATGGGGCACGGGGGCCTGAGCCCGGGCCTGCGGGGCCCATCCCTGAGCCGGCGCCGACAGGCTCGGGGACCGCGGTCTGTTCGGGCCCACCCGGCAGCCGGGCCCCGACCGGAGCCGGCGTCCGGCCTCGCCCCGATCGGGGCCCGGCGGCAGACCCGGAGCCTGAGCCACCACCCATGGACCGCCGGGGCCGCCCCGGGCCTACACGGACGCCGGGCCGCGAGCAGGAACCGGCGCACGGCCGGGCCTGATCGTGTCCCCGCGGCAGACCCGGAGACTGAGCCACCGGCCGTGAACCGCCGGGCGCTTCGGATCGTCGTCGGGCTCAGGTTCCGTGGTCGCAGACCGTCGGGAGCCAGGTCAGGTCTCGGGTGGTGCTGAGGGTGTCCAGGGACTTCAGGAGGGCGGGCAGGTGGTCGGGGTGGGCGAGGAATTCGATCGTCGCCTCGGCGAACGCGTCGCGTACCGCGGGCGGCATCGCGTCGGAGGCGTCGAAGCAGTGGGCGGCGCGGGTGTCGAGGAGGGTGGCCGCGAGGGAGCGGTGCCAGGCGGAACCCGCGTCGCCGGGGGCGGGCCGCGCCCGGGTGTCGACGGAGAAGCCGGACTCCCGGGCGCTCCAGGCGCGTTGGACGGAGGCGGAGGCGAGGTGCCGGATCAGCTCCCGGGCCTGCGGGGTGTCGTGGAGCAGGGCGACCAGGTCGCCGGAGACCTCCCAGGCGTCGGAAGCGGTGGCCCCGGGGATCAGCCGGGCGGAGGGCTCGTAGCGGCCGTCGGCCCGTTTCCACGCGTCCTGGTTGCGGATGAACGAGGCCTGGTGCTCCAGGGTGCAGCCCCGCGGCCGGGCGGTGACCGGCTCGGACGCCTTCTGGTACGGGGTCTTCAGCGCGCGCCGGACCAGGTCCGCCTTCCCGCCGGCGCCCACCATCCGGCCCCAGGTCGTCCAGGCCCCCTTCACCTTCGGGGACTGCCAGGGCAGTTCCCCGCGCGCCCACTGCTGGTAGATGCCCGGCCCGTACTGCTGGAGCAGGATGTCCTCGATCCAGTCCGTGCCGGGCCAGCCGCTGGTGGCCCCGGAGCCCAGGCCGACGCACCACTGCCCGGGCCGGCCGGCGGCCTGCGCGCGCTGCCGCTCGCTCGTGCCGGCCGGGTACCAGACGATGCTCTTCAGGTCGGCCTTGAGCGGGAACCAGTACACGTGCCCGTTCAGCGGCGTCGCCCAGGACGAGCCGAAGGCGTCCCGCGGGATCAGGTCGTCCAGCGGTTCCAGCTGGTTCTGCCCGGCGTAGGCGGCGAGTTCGCCGGGTCCGGTCAGCACCACCACGTCGGGTGGCGTGCCGGCCTCGACGTCGGCGCCCAGCACCTGGCTCTCGGCGGAGCTGCCCTGGTAGTCGACGTGGATGTGGTGGTCCCGCTCGAACGGCTCGATGACCGCGGCCCGCAGGTTGCGCTCGTCGTCACCGGTCCAGTTGGCCAGCAGGGTGACGGTCGGCTCCTGCCCGAGGGCGCGTACGCCCACGACGACGGCAGCCGCGAGCACGGCGAGGCAGCACAGCCCCACCGTGACGGTGCGGATGAGGCGGCGCGAGGGCCGGCGCCGGGTGCCGGCGGCGGCCGGCGCGGGGCCGCTCGGCGGGGCGCTCACCGGGGCCTGAACCGGTAGTCGTCGATGTGCCGCCGCAGTCCGGACTCGGCGAGTGCCATCAGCAGGATGCCTCCTATCGGGATCCACCCGGCCGCCGCGGCGCGGAGGCCGGTGTGCGCGAGGTACGCCGCGGTGTGCTGTCCCGCGTCGGTGAGGAGCCGCCCGCTCAGCGGGCGGTCGAGCAGGTCGCGGGTGTCCGCCATCCCCTGGTGCGTCCACAGGGTGAACAGCACACAGGTGGCGAGTCCGCCGGCCGACAGCGCGGCGGCGGCGAGGAGCTGACGGTTGTAGCGGCGGCGGAAGCGGCGGCGCAGGAAGCGCTGGGTCTCCAGCAGGGCCGTGGCGAGCGCGAGGGCGAGCAGTGCGGTCGCGCTCCAGCCGAGCCACAGCAGCGGCCCGAAGGAGGTCTGGCGGTGCACTGCGGCACGCTCCTGCCGCTGCAGGACCTTCAGGCGGGCCGTGATCCCGGAGCCCGGTTCCGTCAGGACGCCGGTGGCGTAGCTGAGGTAGGCCTCGCGCAGCACGCTGC
The DNA here is from genome assembly GCF_040682635.1 of Streptomyces sp. NPDC051133. Classification (NCBI taxonomy): domain Bacteria; kingdom Bacillati; phylum Actinomycetota; class Actinomycetes; order Kitasatosporales; family Streptomycetaceae; genus Streptomyces; species Streptomyces sp. NPDC051133. The sequence continues at coordinate 119,949 of NZ_JBFBBK010000029.1, read as the reverse complement.
CGGCGGGCTGGAGCTGTGCCTGCTGCACCTTGACGGCGTAGACGGTGATCAGCCCGGCCACCGTCTGCAGGGCCTGCCGGCCGGCCGGCCCGCCCACGTCGTCCCCGGCGGCGGCCGCGAGGCTCTGCGCGGCGACCGAGATCTGCCGCTGGAAGTCGCTGGTCGGTGCCGCCGCGCCGGCGTCCTGCTGGGCCCTGCCGAGGGCGTACAGCGCGGTGTCGACGGACAGCACGGCCGGGGCGCTGGAGGTGCGCAGCGGGTTCGCGTCGCCGTGCACGCCCTCGTAGGACAGGAAGAGGGACAGGGTGAGCAGCGCCGACAGGGCCAGCAGCAGGCGGTGGCGTACGGCGAGGTCGTGGGCGGTGGTGCTGCCCCGGTCCGGCGCCCGTCGCCGCCCGCCGAGGAGCCGGGTGAGCGTGCGCAGGGGTCCGGTGGCGGCGCGGCGGCCGGCCGGAACCGTCCCGCGCCGGGTCCGGGGGCGCGGGACGGCGGGCGCCCCGCCGCGCGCGCCGGTGCCGTCGGCCGCGGTGCCTGCGGGGACGCTCATGCGGACGGCCCCCTCAGCAGCCGCCCGCAGTCGCCGCCGCAGTAGACGGCGTCGGCCGGCCCGAGCCACTGGCAGTCCGGGCACTCGACGAGTGCGCCGGCGCCGGCCGGGGCGGGAGCGGCGGCCCCGGGCGGGCCGGTACCGCTGCCGGGCGGCACAGGGGCGGCGGCCGGTGCCGGCGGGGTGGTCATGGCGCTGGAGAGGATCAGGTGCTGCCAGTCGACGTCCTTGAGACCGGCCCGGACCCGGGCGGTGTCCGGACCGTCCTCGATCCGCCGCAGCGCGCCGAGCAGTTGGGCGTCGCCCAGTTCCGCCGCGAGGGCGAGGGACCGGCCCAGCGCGCGGTCCGCCGCCGCCCGCCCGTCCGGGCCGCGCAGCCACGCCCGGTAGGCCTCGGCCACGGCCGCGCTCGCCCGCTGGTACAGCTCGTGCCGGCGGACCCCGGGATGCTGCCGGGAGGCGTCGAGCGGGTTGTCGGTCCAGCGCACCAGGATGGGCTGCGGCGCGGGCAGCCGTACGGGGCGCCCGAGGTCGGGTACGACGACGTCCACGGCGGCGAGCTGGAGGTCCTCGCCGATCTCGCGGCCGGTCGGGTCGGCGGCCAGGACGACCTGGAAGTGCCGTACCTCGTCGCCCCAGGCGCGGGTGACGTACTCGGCGCCGCGCCCGCCGGCTCCGGCCGTGACGGCGGGCAGCTCCTGCTCGCTCGGCACCACCTGCGTGACCCGGCGGACGACCGTGCCGGGCATGGGGGTGAGCCTGATCCGCAGTTCGGGCACCGCCGTGCCGAGCAGTCCGCCGATCAACTCCTCGTACGCGGCGGTGAGTTCCGACTCCTCACGGACGGCTCCGGCGCGGCCGTGCAGCCGCCTGGTGATGCGCAGCAGCAGTTCGGCGTCCCAGTCGTCGCCGATGCCCCAGGCGTCGCAGACGAACCGGCCCTCGCAGGCGTCCAGCGCGGTGTCCAGGGACATGGCGGCCCGGTGGTCGTGCTCGTTGCGCCCGTCGGTGAGCAGCAGGACGTGCTTCACGGGAGCGGACTGTTCGCGCAGCAGCCGGCGCGCGAGGTCGAGCCAGGTGCCGATGGCGGTGCCGCCGTCCGCGTCCAGGATCCGTACGGCGCGTTCGGCGGCCTCGCGTTCGGCGGACCCGGCGACGGCCGGCACCGGGCGGCCGGGGCCGGGGTGGACCAGGGTGGCGTCGAACCGCCCGGACAGCACGGCGAAGGCGGTCCCCTCGGGCAGCATCCGGACCGCGGCGACGGTGGCGTCCTTCGCGGCGTGCAGCTTGGCGGGCGGGTGGAGCATCGAGCGGGAGGTGTCGACGATGAGCACCTCGGCGAGCGCGGGCCCGCTGCCGGGGGCGTGCCCGGTGGCGAGCCCGGCGCCGCCGCGGCTGCTGACGCCGATCTCCACAATGGCGTGCATCTCCCGGTCGCGGGCCCGTCCGGCCGCCGGCACGGCGGCGGGCAGGTCCTTCTGCTGGCCGACCGCGAGCGTCACCTCTGTCTCCTGGGCCACGGTCATCGCTGTGCCCCCTCCGTGGTCATGGCGTTCTCATCAGAAGGTGGTCATGGGCCGGACCGCGTGGGCCAGGTCGAGCAGCCGGCCGTGTTCCGCCGCGGTGCGGGCCTGTGCGGCCAGATGCCGGAAGGTGTGCTCCAGCAGGGTGCGCAGGCTGTCCTCGTCACCGGGTCCGAGGAGGTCCCCTGCGGTGACCTCCGGCCCCCAGCCCTGGGCGGGCCGGCAGTGCAGGGCGTTCTCGCGGACCTCGGCGACCAGCCGGGCCCGGGACTCGCCGTCGGCGGCGCCGCCGTCCAGGCGCAGTTCGGGCAGCCGGCGGGCGGCGTCGAGCAGGTCGGCCGGGGTGGGCGGGCTGCCGTGCAGGATGCCGGCGCGGACGCGGACGGCGGCGATCCGGGCGGCGTCGTAGTGGCGGGAGGTGGCGGGGACGTCGTCGAGGACGCGGACGGCGGCGTCCCGGTCACCGCCCGCGAGGTGGCCGCGGGCCAGGCCGAAGGCGGCGGCGGTGTGGGCGAAGTCCCGGCTCCAGACGGCCTCGTAGTACCGCATGGCCCGTGCGACCCGCTGCCTGCCGCCGGACCCGGCGTGCCACCCGTCACCGCTCCCGCCGCGGGACCGGCCACCGACTCCGCTCCCGCTCTCACTCCCGCTCCCGCTCCCGCTCCCGCCGAGGGAAGCGCCACCGTCCTCGCCCCAGTTCCCGTCGCGAGACCCGCCACCGACTCCGCCCCCGCCGCTGTCTCCGGCCCCGCCTGCTCCCCCGCATGCACCCCCGCCCCCGGACCCGCCCCAAGGCCCTTCTCCGGGCCCTTTCCCGAGCCCTTCCCCAGGCCCTTCCCCGGACGTGCTTGCGGCGCGCTCCCCGGGGGCCTGTTCGTCAGCGCGCGGCGCCCCGTGCTCGGCGCAGTGGGCGAGGGCCAGCTTGGGCACGTACTCGCCCGGCAGGGCGCGGTGGACCGCGTCGAAGCGGGCGCCGGCCCGGCCCACCTCACCCCTGCTGAGGTGGAGGACGCCCCGGTGCCAGGCGATGCGCCAGTCGTGGGCGGCGGCCCGCTCGCCGAGCTGGGTCTCGGCCTCGGCGAGCCAGCTCTCGGCCGCGCGCTGCTCGCCCCGTCTGAGGTAGGCGCGGCACAGCCACAGCGCGGTCTCGGGAGTGCCGAGCCGGGACTCGCGGGGCCACTGCCGGGCGACCCGGTCGGGGGCGTCGGGCGGGAAGGTGTCCAGCAGCAGGGCGGCTCCGTCGTCGGGGTCGGGGACCGGCTCGGGCAGCGCGCCGGCGACCTCGGCGGCGGAGGGCGGGGAGACGTCGAGGCCGGCGGGCCGCTCGCCGGGCCGGTCCGTCCAGTGGCCGAGGGCGGGGATCGCGCCGAGACCGGCGTCGAGGCTGGCGCCGGTGGCGCGGAACCGGGTGGAGCTCTCCGGCAGCTGCTCGCCGAACTGCAGCGAGCGGAACTCGCGCAGCACCTCCCAGAGCTGCCGGGACATCTCGGCCGCCGAGCGGAAACGGGCGCGGGGTTCGGCGTGGGTGGCGCGGTCGATGAGACGGCGGAAGGAGTCGGGGGCGAGGCCGCGGGCCGGTTCGGTGCCGCGGGCCAGGGCCTGCAGGGTCATGCCGACGGTGTACAGGTCGCTGTCCACGTGCCAGCCGCGCCGGTCGATCTCCTCCTTGGGCGGGGCGAAGGTCGCCGTGTACACGTAGGCGGAGGTGCGGTCGCCGATCGCGCGGACCGCGCCGAGGTCGATGACCTTGACGGCCCGGCCGAAGTGGATGACGTTGGCGGGCTTCATGTCGCAGTACAGCAGGCCGCGTTCGTGCATGTACCGCAGGGCGCCGAGGATCTTGCAGCCGTAGGTGAGGACGTGGTCGAGGCGGGGGCGGCCGTGGAAGATCCGTTCGGCGTCGTCGGCGTCGAAGAGCTGCTGCAGGGAGCGCCCGCCGATGTAGTCCATGACCAGGTAGCCGGTGGACGGGCGGCCGGGTGCGCGGTGCTCGGCGTAGGTGATGATGCGGACGATGTCCGGGTGGTGCAGGTCGGTCAGGGAGCGGCGTTCCTCGACGGCGGTGCGGCGGGCGAGCGCGTCGTGGACGTCGATCTGGCTCTTGAGGACGACCCGGTGGCCGTCGGCGCGGGTGTCCTCGGCGAGGTGGATCCAGCCGAGGCCGCCGCGGGCGAGGCAGCCGAGCACCTTGTAGTGGTCCGCGACCACGTCGCCCTCGGCCAGCCGGGGCAGGAAGGAGTAGGGCGTGCCGCAGCGGGGGCAGCGGCCGGTGGCGCGGGCGGGCTGGCCGCCGTACCCGATCCCGACGGTCATGGTGCAGCCGCCGGCGCCGCAGCGGCGGCCCCCGGTGGGCGGCCGGGGGTCCTCGATCAGTACGTCGTCGGGGACGGGGACCTCGGGCAGGACCACCAGTCCGTGCTGGTCGAGTTCGCCGACCCCCGCGACGGCGTGCACGGTCGGCGGTCCCGCGGTCTCCTCGGCGGCGGTGGCGGGCGGCGGGTCCGGCGGTGCGGGGCGCGGCTCCACGTGCCGGTGGCCGCATGTGTCGCAGTATCCGGTCGCCATGATGTGGCCCGCGCAGCCGGGCCGGACGCACGAGGTCATGGCGTGCCCTCCGGTCCGGGGTCCGGGGCCGAGCAGAAGCCGACGAACCGTTCGACGGCGGCCTCGGCCCGCTCGATGTCGCAGGGTGTCTGCCGCAGCAGCGCCAGGGCGTCCTCGTAGAGCCGGTACGCCTCCATCACGCGGTCGCCGTCCGTGCCGGCCCGCTGCCGGCACAGCGGCCACTCGGCGCCGGTCCGGCCGAGGAGTTCCTCGCGGCGGCGCAGCCGGGCGTCGAGGAGGCCGATGGCCTGTTCCAGGCGCTGCCGGCGGCGGTCGGCGGCGTCCTCGAAGGTGAACAGCAGGTCGGCGGCGCGGGGTTCGCGTTCCCGTTCGGGGCTGTGGGCGACCCAGGCGCGCAGCATCCGGGTGCGCCGTACACCGGACTCGGCCTGGTCCAGCAGGTGCCGGGTGCCGGGGCCGGGCAGCACACCGTCCCGGCGCCGGTCCAGTGCGGGCCCCAACTCGTCGACGATTCGGTCGAGTTCGCGGTGCAGCCGGCTCCAGCGGTCCCGCAGCGGGTGGTCCACGAGGGACTCGGTGGCCTGTGCGAGGCCCTCGCCCCGGCGGCGGAAGACCAGCAGCAGCCGGGCGCCCTGCCGGGCGAGCCGGTCCACCAGGCCGAGCAGGGCGCCGGGTTCGGCTGCCTCGTCGACGCCGACGAGGACGGCGGCGAGCGGGACGCGCAGCGAACCGAGCCGTTCGGGCCGGGGGTCGTCGGGGACGCCGAGACGGGCGGCGATCCGGTCCATCACCTCGGCCGCCGTCAGCCCCTTGACGTCCAGGGCGAGATCGTGGGCTCCGGCCGGGGGCACCGTCTCGGGCGGGTCGTGGCCGAAGACGCTGGTGTTGTGCCGGGTGCGCAGTTCGCGGTCGGCGAGGGTGACGGCGCGCCGCAGGGTCCAGGCGCGGTCGCTGTGGGCGGGGACGACGGTGACGAGGACCGGCCAGCCCTCGCCGCGCGACCAGGAGGCGAGTTCGGTGGCGAACGGGACGTCGAGGGCACCGGCGGTGTCCGGGCCGGTCCTCAGCCGCGGGTCGACGGCCTCGGCGCCGTCGGTCCAGGCGGCGACCTGCGGCAGGTGGCTGAGGATGGTCTCGGTGGGGCTCATGTAGCTGAAGGCGGAGCCCGGGCCGCTGTCCACGCTGAGGACGACGCCGATCACCCGGTCGGTGGTGTCGTCGACAACTCCCCCGCCGCTGAAGCCGGGGGCGGCCAGTTCGCCCGGGGTCAGCGGGCGCAGCTGCACCTGGCTGTCCCGGCCGCGGGCGGCGACCAGGGTGGCGCCGTGCCACCGCCCGCCGTCGTCGCCGTCCGGGAATCCGTACATGCTCACGGGTCCGTGCGGCGAGGCGAGCCGGTACAGGCGGGTGGTGTGCTCGGCGGGCAGGGGCGTGGCCAGGCGGAGCAGGGCGAGGTCGCCGCTGCGGTCGCCGGAGGCGTCCTGCTGCTGTGGCACGTGCTCGTCCGCGCGGACACCGGCGGCCACCGCGTCGAGCCCGCGCACGCCGACGAGGCGGACCGCGTAGGGGCGTCCGGGCACGACGACGTGGGCGGCGGTGAGCACCCGGTCGGGGGCGAGCAGCACCCCGGCCCCCAGGACCCGCCCGTCCGGCGACTCGATGCGCGCGATCCAGGACGGTGTCCGTAACCGCGACTTGACGGCTCGTTCCCCCGTGCACGTCATGGCCCCGAGGTTACTCCGTGTACCGGCCCGGTACTACTGGTGTGCACGGGGTCGTGACGACGGGACGAGGGCCGGGGCGGGCGGGTGCCCGGTGGGGCGGCTGCGCCCGTGCACCGCCCGCGCCGGTGGCGTCACCGGGACCGTTCACCCGAGACCCCTCCGGTCACCGCACCGTACGCCCGAGACCCCTCCGGTCACCGCACCGTACGCCCGAGGCCCCTCCGGTCACCGCACCGTACGCCCCCTGAACACGGCCGTAGCCGTGCCGGCACCTCCCGGACCACAGCCGAAGCCGTGCCGGCAGCCCCCGGACGACCACGGCGCCCTCGGCCCCCTTCGCCCCTTCGCCCCTTCGCCCCCGAGCGGTACGGTCGCCGCTGCCGCGCCGGTCGCGGTGTCAGTGCCCGCGCAAAGCGGCCAGCACCTCGCTGTCGGTGAGCTGTTCGAAGTCGTCGTACCACTGGCCCACGGCCATGAAGCCGGCCGGCCGGTGCGGGCACAGGACCGTGTCGGCTTCGGCGGCGAGCGAGTCGAGGGAGTCGGGGGCGCCGACGGGGACGGCCAGGACGAGGTGCGCGGGGCCGCGGCGCCGGACGTGACGCAGGGCCGCGCGGGCGGTGGCGCCGGTGGCCAGTCCGTCGTCGACGACGATCACCGTGCGCCCGGCCAGGTCGGGGGGCGGCCGGTCGCCACGGTAGCGCTCCTCGCGGCGGCGCAGCTCGCGCCGCTCGCGGTCCACCACCGGGGCGAGGGAGTCCTCGGTGAGGCCGAGCCGGTCGAGGGTGTCGGCGTCGAAGAGAGGCGGGTCGTCCGCGACCAGCGCGCCGACGGCGAACTCCTCGTGGTGCGGGGCCCCGATCTTGCGGACGACGAGCACGTCGAGCGGGGCGTCGAGGGCCCGCGCGACCGGCTCGGCGACGGCGATGCCGCCGCGCGGCAGGGCGAGTACGACGGGGTCGGCGAGGTCGCCCTTCGCACGCAGGTCGGTGAGCAGTCCGGCGAGTTCCCGTCCGGCTTCGGCGCGGTCCCGGAAGCGCATGGCTGGTCCTCCTCCGCGGTGCCTCTCCCTCCATGGTGCTACGGCGGTGACACACTCCGGAAATTCGAACGCCCGCTCTATAAACTGAGTGTATAGTCCCGGCATGCCTCATTCGAGCGAGACGATCACGACCACGAAGCACGCGACCCGGAAGATGCGCGAAGCCGCCCGGAGGTTGCGTCCGGCCGCGCTCGCGTCGGCCGCGGCCTGCCTGGCCCTCACGCTGTCCGGCTGTGCGCAGGTCGACACGACCGCCCCGAGCACCGCCCGCGCCGAGGCGGCCCACGCCGGGGCGCACGGGGCACCGGCGGGATTCGGGTCCGTCGACTGCCGCCAGGCCAAGTGCATCGCGCTCACCTTCGACGCGGGCCCCAGCGAAAACTCCGCGCGGCTGCTCGACATCCTCAAGGAGAAGAAGGTCCCGGCCACCTTCTTCCTGCTGGGCAAGCGGCACATCGACAAGTACCCGGAGCTGGTCAGGCGGATGGCGGCCGAGGGCCACGAGGTCGCGAGCCACACCTGGGACCACAAGATCCTCACGCGGATATCGGACGCGCAGATACGCGAGGAGCTGAAGCGGCCGGACGACGCCATCGAGCGGCTCATCGGGCGCAGGCCCACGCTGATGCGCCCGCCGCAGGGCCGCACCGACAGCAACGTGCACCGGATCGCCAAGGAGGAGGGTCTGGCGGAGGTGCTGTGGAGCGTGACCGCCAAGGACTACACGACGAACGACTCCGCGCTGATCACCAAGCGGGTCCTCGACCAGGCCTCACGGGACGGGATCATCCTGCTGCACGACATCTACCCGGGCACCGTGCCCGCCGTGCCCGGCATCATCGACGCGCTGAAGCAGCGCGGCTACGTCTTCGTGACGGTCCCTCAGCTGCTGGCCCCCGGCAAGGCCGAACCAGGCAAGGTCTACCGGCCCTGAGACCGGGCCGGCCGGACCGAGCCCGCCGTGCCGGACCGCCCGGCGCCGGACCGCCCGGCACGGGACCGCCCGGCACTGGGCCGGCCGGGTGAGGCGACGGCGAACGGGCAGGCGAGCGGCGCCCATTGCCTACGATCGTGCCGTGCCCACCTTCTCCATCGAACGCACGGCCCCCCTCGCCCCGGACGAGGCATGGCGCCGGCTCACGCAGTGGCCCCGCCACGCCGACGCGGTACCGCTGACCCGGGTCCGGGTGCTCACCCCCGACCCGACCCGGGAGGGCACGCGTTTCGTCGCCCGTTCCGGTGTCGGCCCGTTCACCGTCGACGACGTCATGGAGGTGACGGTCTGGCGCCCGCCCGCCGACGGCGAGCCGGGCCTGTGCCGCCTGGAGAAACGCGGCCGGGTGGTCCTGGGCTGGGCCGAGATCGAGGTCGGGCCCGGGCCCGGCGGCCGCAGCCGGGTGGTGTGGCGCGAGGAGCTGCGGGTGCGCTTCCTGCCCCGCGCCTTCGACGGCGTCCTGGAGCACACGGCCCGCGCGATGTTCGGGCGGGCCGCGAACCACCTCCTGCGACGGTCCTGAAGGGCCGGTTCCTCAGTCCTTGCGGCCCGTGGCGGCGACCGTCACGCCCAGGCCGATCATCGTCAGCCCGCCGACCCCGCCGACCGCGGACAGCCGCCGGGGCGAACGGGCGAACCAGTTCCGGGCGGCCGAGGCGACCAGGCCCCAGAGGCTGTCCGAGGCGAGCGCGATGACGTTGAAGACCAGGCCCAGCAGCAGCATCTGCACCGGCACGCTCCCCTGGTCGCGGTCCACGAACTGGGGCAGTACGGCGGCGAAGAACACCATCGTCTTGGGGTTGGCGATTCCGACCGCGAACCCCTCCCAGAGGGTGCGCACGCCGCCGTGCGCCGGGCTGCCGGACTCCGTGAACGCGGCTCGCAGCGAGCCGCGCTGCCGCCATGCCCTGATCCCGAGGTACACCAGGTAGGCGGCGCCCGCGAGCTTCAGCACGGTGAAGACGAGGACGGAGCGCTCGACGACGGAGCCGATGCCGAGCGCGACGGCCGCGACGAGGACGTACGCGCCGAGCGTGTTGCCGACGACGGTGGTCAGCGCGGCACGGCGGCCGTGCGCCAGCGCCCGTCCGATCACGAAGAGCACGCTCGGACCGGGTACGACGATCAGCAGGAAGGACAGGGCCGCGAAGGCGAGCAGCCGGTCGGTGGACAGCATGGCCTCATGCAACACAGGGGCCGGAGCCGGCGGCAAGCCGTTTTCCCGGGGTCCGGGTCACGCCACCGAGCCGATCCGCCCCGCCGGCAGGGACACCGGGTCGTGGTGGATCGGGGTGTGCGCCCCGGTCAGCGAGATCCCGCTGCCGCCGCGCCGGTGCGCGACGATCTCCGCGCCGATGGACAGGGCCGTCTCCTCCGGCGTACGGGCGCCGAGGTCGAGGCCGATCGGGGAGCGCAGCCGGGCCAGTTCGAGTTCGGTGACGCCGACGTCGCGCAGGCGCTGGTTGCGCTCCAGGTGGGTGCGGCGGGAGCCCATGGCGCCGACGTAGGCGACCGGCAGCCGCAGCGCCAGCTTCAGCAGCGGGACGTCGAACTTGGCGTCGTGCGTGAGGACGCACAGGACGGTACGGCCGTCGACCTCGGTGCGCTCCAGGTACTGGTGCGGCCACTCGACGACGATCTCGTCGGCGTCGGGGAAGCGGGTCCTCGTGGCGAAGACCGGGCGGGCGTCGCACACGGTGACGTGGTAACCGAGGAACTTGCCGACGCGGACCAGCGCCGACGCGAAGTCGATGGCGCCGAAGACGATCATGCGGGGTGCGGGGACGGAGGATTCGACGAGGACGGTGAGCGGCGAGCCGCAGCGCGAGCCCTGCTCCCCGATCTCCAGGGTGCCGGTGCGGCCCGCGTCCAGGAAGGCGCCGGCCTCGGCGGCGACGGTGCGGTCCAGTTCGGGGTGGGCGCCGAAGCCGCCGTCCCGGGAGCCGTCGGGGCGGACCAGGAGGGCCCGGCCCCGCAGCTGCGCCGGTCCCTCCACGATCCGCGCGACCGCCGCCGCCTCCCCACGGGCGGCGGCGGCCAGCGCGGCCGCGACCACCGGCCGGGCGGGACCGTCCGCCCGGACCGGTGTGACGAGGATGTCGATGACGCCGCCGCAGGTGAGCCCGACGGCGAAGGCATCCTCGTCGCTGTAGCCGAAGCGTTCGAGCACGGTCTCCCCGTCCTCGAGCGCCTGCCGGCACAGCTCGTACACGGCGCCCTCCACGCATCCGCCGGAGACCGAACCGATGGCCGTGCCTTCGCTGTCGACGGCGAGCGCGGCGCCCGGCTGCCGGGGCGCGCTCCCGCCGACGGCCACCACGGTGGCGACGGCGAAGTCACGCCCCTGCTCGACCCACCGGTTCAGCTCGTCGGCGATGTCCAGCATGTTCGGCCTCCTGATCTGGTCACGCGGATGCGTGGAGGGCCCGGGCGTCAGTGGACGCCCAGCACGGCCCGGAGCGGATGGAGTGAGAAGTAGACGAGGAAGAGCGCCGTCAGACCCCACATGAAGGCGCCGATCTCCCGCCACTTGCCCTGCGCGAGCTTGATGACGACGTAGGAGATGACACCGGCGGCGACACCGGGGGTGATGGAGTAGGTGAACGGCATGATCACGACGGTCAGGAAGACCGGAATCGCGACGGACCGGTCGGCCCAGTCCACATGACGGGCGTTCATCATCATCATGGCGCCGATGGTCACGAGGGCGGCCGAGGCCACCTCGCGCGGCACGATCGCCGTGATCGGGGTGAAGAAGAGGCAGAGGGCGAAGAACCCGCCGGTGACGACCGAGGCCAGACCGGTACGGGCGCCCTCGCCGACGCCGGTCGCGGACTCGACGAACACGGACTGGCCGGAACCGCCCACGACACCGCCGACGACACCGCCGGCCCCGTCGATGAACAGCGCCTTGGACAGGCCGGGCATACGCCCCTGGGAGTCGGCGAGGTTGGCCTCGGCGCCGATGCCGATGATGGTGGCCATCGCGTCGAAGAAGCCCGCGAGGACCAGGGTGAAGACGATGAAGGTGACCGTCATGTAGCCGACGTCGCCCAGGCCGCCGAAGGACACCTTGCCGATGAGCGAGAAGTCCGGCATCGACACGGCGCTGCCGTGCAGTGCGGGACCCTCGCCGTTGGCCCAGGCCTTGTCGTCGGTGAGACCGGTCGCGTTGACGATCATCGCGAGGACGGTGCCGGTGACGATGCCGATGAGGATGGCGCCGGGGACCTTGCGGGACTGGAGCGCGAAGATGAGCAGCAGGGTGACGGCGAAGAGCAGGACGGGCCAGCCGACGAGCTCACCGCCGTTGCCCAGGGTGACCGGGGTCGCCGTGCCTGCGTGCACGAAACCGGCCTTGACCAGGCCGATGAACGCGATGAACAGGCCGATGCCGATCGTGATGCCGTGCTTGAGCGGCAGCGGGATCGCGTTCATGATCATCTCGCGGAGACCGGTGACCACCAGGAGCATGATCACGACGCCGTAGGCGACGCACATGCCGAGTCCCTGGGCCCACGTCAGGTCCTTGGTTCCCATGACCAGGCCGGCCAGTACACCGGACACGGAGAGTCCGGCGGCCATGGCGAGCGGCACCTTGCCGAACCAGCCCATGAGGAGAGTGGTGGCCGCCGCCCCGAGCGCGGTGGCCGTGATCAGAGCCTTCTGGCTCAGTGAGTCGCCGGACCTGTCCGCGCCACTGAGGATCACGGGGTTGAGCAGAAGGATGTACGCCATCGCCATGAAGGTGGTGACGCCACCGCGGACCTCGGTCCCGAAGGTGGATCCTCTTTCGGATATGTGGAAGTACCGGTCGAGCCACGACCTACCGGCCGGCGGACGCGAACCCGCGCCCGCTTCTTCGGCGGTGGTCGTCGGCTCCACTGACTGCTGGGTCATGGGGGCCATCTCCCAAGGTTCAAAGGGGCACCCGTACAACCGTCCTGACGGTCACGGGATTTGGGAATGGACGACCCGGGGGACGGCCCGAGACGAACGTATTTCCTGGTACTTCAAGGACCGCGAGCGGTGCGGAACTCAAAGAGGTTCCTCCGGGCGGCGCGGCGGAGTGTGTGACGTTCCCGGCGCCGCCCGGAGAGCTGTGGGGTGTTACACGGTCCCCGTGAGGTGCTCGGGCCGTACCGGAGTGCGGTTGAGTTCCAGCCCGGTCGCGTTCCGGATCGCCGCGAGGACGGCCGGGGTGGACGACAGGGTCGGGGCCTCGCCGATGCCACGGAGCCCGTACGGGGCGTGGTCGTCGGCGAGTTCGAGCACGTCGACCGGGATGGTCGGCGTGTCGAGGATCGTGGGGATCAGGTAGTCCGTGAAGGAGGGGTTCCTGACCTTGGCCGTCTTGGGGTCGACGATGATCTCCTCCATCACGGCCACGCCCAGGCCCTGGGTCGTGCCGCCCTGGATCTGGCCGATGACGGAGAGCGGGTTGAGCGCCTTGCCGACGTCCTGGGCGCAGGCCAGTTCGATGACCTTGACCAGGCCGAGCTCGGTGTCGACCTCGACGACCGCGCGGTGGGCGGCGAAGGAGTACTGGACGTGTCCGTTGCCCTGGCCGGTGCGCAGGTCGAAGGCCTCGGTCGGCCGGTGCCGCCACTCCTCCTCGATCTCCACGACCTCGCCCTCCAGGACGTCGGCCAGGTCGCCGAGGACCTCGCCGCCGTCGGTGACGACCTTGCCGCCCTCCAGCAGGAGTTCGGCGGTCGCCCAGGCCGGGTGGTAGGAGCCGAACTTTCGGCGCCCGATCTCCAGGACCTTCTCGCGGACCAGCTCACAGGTGTTCTTCACGGCGCCGCCGGTGACGTACGTCTGCCGGGAGGCCGAGGTGGAGCCGGCGGAGCCGACCTGGGTGTCGGCCGGGTGGATGGTCACCTGGGTGACGCCCAGCTCCGTGCGGGCGATCTGGGCGTGGACGGTGACACCGCCCTGGCCGACCTCCGCCATCGCGGTGTGCACGGTCACGACCGGCTCGCCGCCGATGACCTCCATGCGCACCTTGGCGGTGGAGTAGTCGTCGAAGCCCTCGGAGAAGCCGACGTTCTTGATGCCGACGGCGATGCCGACGCCGCGTACGACGCTCTCGCCGTGCGTGGTGTTGGACAGACCGCCGGGCAGCTGCCGGACGTCGGCGCCCTCGCTGGACTCCCACTGGCGCTCCGGCGGCATCGGCATCGCCTTGACGCGGCGCAGCAGTTCGGCGACCGGGGCCGGGGAGTCGACCGGCTGCCCGGTCGGCATGATCGTGCCCTGTTCCATCGCGTTCAGCTGCCGGAACTCCACCGGGTCCATGCCCAGCTTCTTCGCCAGCTTGTCCATCTGCGCCTCGTAGGCGAAGCACGCCTGGACCGCGCCGAAGCCGCGCATGGCGCCGCAGGGCGGGTTGTTGCTGTAGAGGGCGATGGCCTCGATGTCGACGTCGTCGACGACGTAGGGGCCGACGCTCAGCGAGGAGGCGTTGCCGACGACCGCCGGGGAGGCGGAGGCGTAGGCGCCGCCGTCCAGGACGATCTTGCACTTCATGTGCGTGAGCTTGCCGTCCTTGGTGGCGCCGTGCTCGTAGTAGAGCTTCGCCGGGTGCCGGTGGACGTGTCCGAAGAAGGACTCGAACCGGTTGTAGACGATCTTGACGGGCTTGCCGGTGCGCAGCGCGAGCAGGCAGGCGTGGATCTGCATCGACAGGTCCTCGCGGCCGCCGAACGCGCCGCCGACGCCGGAGAGCGTCATGCGCACCTTCTCCTCGGGCAGGCCGAGGACGGGGGCGATCTGCTTGAGGTCCGAGTGCAGCCACTGGGTGGCGACGTAGAGGTGGACTCCGCCGTCCTCCTCGGGCACGGCGAGGCCGGACTCGGGGCCGAGGAAGGCCTGGTCCTGCATGCCGAAGGTGTACTCGCCCTCGACGATCACGTCGGCCCGCTTGCGCGCCTCCTCCACGTTGCCGCGGATGATCGGCTGGCGGTGCACGATGTTCGGGTGCGGGACGTGGCCCGAGTGATGGTCGTCGCGGTTCTCGTGCACGAGGATCGCGTCCGGTGCGGTCGCGGAGGCCTCGTCGGTGATGACCGGGAGTTCCCGGTAGTCGACCTTGATCTTGGCGGCGGCGCGGCGGGCCGTCTCCGGGTGGTCCGCGGCGACGAGCGCGACCGGCTCGCCGTGGTGGCGTACCTTGCCGTGCGCGAGGACCGGGGTGTCCTGGATCTCCAGGCCGTAGTTCTTCACGTCGGCGGGCAGGTCGTCGTAGGTCAGGACGGCGTACACGCCCGCCATGGCGAGGGCCTCGGAGATGTCGATCGAGACGATCTCGGCGTGCGCGACGGTGGAGCGCAGGATCTGGCCCCACAGCATGTCCTCGTGCCACATGTCGGACGAGTACGCGAACTCACCGGTGACCTTGAGGGTGCCGTCGGGGCGCAGCGTGGACTCGCCGATGCCGCCCTTGGTCTGGGATCCCTGCGTGATCTTCGTAGGGGCGCCGTTGGTGGGCATCGTCAGACCTCCTCGGACTGGCGGGCGGCCGCCAGGCGGACCGCGTCCATGATCTTCTCGTAGCCCGTGCAGCGGCACAGGTTGCCCGACAGCGCCTCGCGGATGTCCGCGTCGGACGGGTTCGGGTTGCGCTCCAGGAGTTCGTCGGAGGCGACGAGCAGGCCCGGGGTGCAGAAGCCGCACTGGACGGCGCCGGCGTCGATGAACGCCTGCTGGATCGGCGAGAGTTCGGTGCCCTCACCGGTCTGGGAGTCGGTGCCCTTGGCCTCCCACTGCTGGGCGTCCTGGAGCGTCGTACCGCAGGCGCCGGACGCGCAGCCGCCCTCGGCGCGCTGCCTGGCGAAGTCCGCCAGGCCCTCGACGGTCACGACGTCGCGGCCCTCGGCCTGCCCGGCGGCGACCAGGCAGGAGCAGACCGGGACGCCGTCCAGGCGCACGGTGCAGGAGCCGCACTCGCCCTGCTCGCAGGCGTTCTTCGAGCCCGGCAGGCCGAGGCGCTCGCGCAGGACGTACAGCAGGGACTCGCCCTCCCAGACGTCGTCGGCCTCCTGCGGACGTCCGTTGACGGTGAAGTTGACGCGCATTACGCAGCTCCCTCAGATGCGCGGCGGGCGCCGCGGTAGGACTCCCAGGTCCAGGTGAGCGTCCGGCGGGCCATCACGCCGACCGCGTGGCGGCGGTAGCTCGCGGTGCCCCGGACGTCGTCGATCGGGTTGCAGGACCCGGAGCACAGCTCCGCGAACTGCTTGGCGACCGACGGGGTGATGATCTTTCCGTTGTCCCAGAAGCCGCCCTCCTCCAGGGCCGCGTTCAGGAACTCCTCGGCGGCCTTGGCCCGCACCGGGGTCGGGGCGGCCGAGCCGATGCCGGTCCGGACGGTACGGGTCTCGGGGTGCAGGGCGAGCCCGAAGGCGCACACGGCGATGACCATGGCGTTGCGGGTGCCGACCTTCGAGTACTGCTGCGGGCCGTCCGCCTTCTTGACGTGCACGGCGCGGATCAGCTCGTCGGGCTGGAGCGCGTTGCGCTTGACGCCCGTGTAGAACTCGTCGATCGGGATCAGGCGGGTGCCGCGGGCCGCCGACTCCGCCTCGACCTCGGCGCCGGCCGCGAGGAGCGCGGGGTGGGCGTCACCGGCGGGCGAGGCCGTGCCGAGGTTGCCGCCGACGCCGCCGCGGTTGCGGATCTGCGGGGAGGCGACCGTGTGCGAGGCGAGCGCGAGGCCCGGCAGCTCGGCACGGAGGTTTTCCATGATCTTCGTGTACGGGACGGAGGCACCCAGCCGTACGCTCTCCTCGCCGACCTCCCACTCGGTGAGGTCGCCGATGCGGTTCAGGTCGAGCAGGTACTCGGGCCGGCGGTGGTCGAAGTTGATCTCGACCATCACATCGGTGCCACCCGCAATCGGCACAGCGGTGGGGTGCTCTGCCTTAGCGGCGAGCGCCTCCTCCCAGCTGGCGGGGCGAAGGAAGTCCATGACCGGCTCTCTTCTTCTTCGTCTCGTGGGTCGTGCATATTGAGCCAATCCGTGTGCGGCGGGCCCGGCTCGTTCATGTGCTGTTAACGCGGAGTGGACTCAGTACACCGCTCCGTACTCCGGCGGGGTCAGTCACCGAAACCATGAAGGAGTTGGCTGGCCAGGCCAGGCATCTTGTAGATTCGTATGAACGGGGGTCATCGGTAACCTCTCCGTTTTCCTGGAGAAACGCAGGAAACACCGCGGAGACCCCGGCGTGCGCCCCTTGTGCGCCCTGCTCCGGGCGCCTCCCGCACATCCCCAAGATCCATCGTAGGTTTCGAGACAAAGAACGGCGGCGACGAGATGCGGCTGCGCGCACTGCTGGACACCGACGCGCTGGGCCTGCGGCTGCTCGGCGGCGAGGACGAGCTGGACCGCTCGGTACGCGGTGTCATGACCACCGACCTGCGCGACCCGAGTCGCTACTTGTCCGGCGGTGAGCTGGTGCTCACGGGACTGGCCTGGCGCCGGGACGCCGACGACTCCGAGCCGTTCGTGCGCACCCTCGTGCAGGCCGGGGTGGCGGCCCTCGCGGCCGGCGAGGCCGAGCTGGGCGACGTGCCGGACGACCTGGTGCTGGCCTGCGCGCGGCACCGGCTGCCGCTGTTCGCGGTGCACGAGTCGGTGGCGTTCGCGACGATCACCGAACACGTCGTCCGGCAGGTCTCCGGCGAGCGCGCCGGGGACCTGGCGGCCGTGGTGGACCGGCACCGCAGGATGATGACCTCGGGCCCGGCGGGCGGCGGCCCGGACGTGGTCCTGGACCTGCTCGGCTCCGACCTGGACCTGCGCGCCTGGGTGCTCTCGCCCACCGGCCGGCTGATCGCCGGCTCCAAGGCCACGGCCCCGGCGCTGCCCGCCGAGACCTGCGCGAAGCTCGCCGCCGAGCACCTGGCCGCCACCCGCACCGGCCGGCGCGGCCCGCACCGGTTCCCGCTGGGCGGTGCGACGTACTCGCTCTTCCCGATCCGCTCCTCCGGCCGCTCCCCGCAGGCCTCCCGCGACGTGCGCGAGACGGTGCTGTCGGACTGGCTGCTGGCCGTCGAGGCGGACGCCGGCGACTGGCCCGAGGAGCGCCTGGACCTGCTCCAGGGCGTCACCCAGCTGATCGCGGTCGAGCGGGACCGCCGGGACGCGGCCCGCACGGTCCGGCGCCGGCTCGCCCAGGAGGTGCTGGAGCTGGTGCAGACGGGTGCCGCGCCCGCCGAGATCGCGGCCCGCCTGCGGGTGGCCGCCCCGGTGCTGCTGCCCGGGCTCGGCGCCGCCCCGCACTGGCAGGTGGTCGTGGCGCGCGTGGAGTGGGACGGCGACGGCGTCGAGGGCGGCCCGGTCGCCCAGTCCCTGCTGGAGGAGGTGCTGGTCGACCCGCTGGCGACCGGCCCGGAGCCGTCGGACCGGATCGCCGTGGCACACACCGGCGACGAGGCGATCGCCCTGGTCCCGCTGCCCGCCGTCTCCTCCGAGCACGACGGCTCCGAGACCGGCCTGCTGGCCGACGCGCTGCTGCAGTCCGTGCGGGAGCCGCTGTCGGCCGGCCTCGACGGCGACGGCCGGCTCACCCTCGGCGTCAGCGCGGCCGTGCACTCGGCGGAAGGGCTGCGCGGCGCCCTGGAGGAGGCCCGGCACGCCCGCCGGGTGGCCGCGGCCCGCCCCGGCCGGGTCTGCGCGGCCGGCCACCAGGAACTGGCCAGCCACGTCCTGCTGCTGCCGTTCGTCCCCGACGACGTCCGCCGCGCCTTCACGGCCCGTCTGCTCGATCCGCTGAAGGACTACGACCGCCGGCACCGGGCCGAGCTGATCCCGACCCTGGAGGCGTTCCTGGACTGCGACGGCTCCTGGACCCGCTGTGCCACCCGGCTCCACCTGCACGTCAACACCCTGCGCTACCGGGTGGGCCGCATCGAGCAGTTGACGGGACGGGACCTGTCGCGCCTGGAGGACAAGCTGGACTTCTTCCTCGCGCTGCGCATGAGCTGAGGTCAGTGGGGGCGCGCGGCGGCCAAACCCGGTCACGCCCCCGCCCCACGACTTTGTGAAATCTTTCACCCACCCTCTTGGCCCGGCGCCGCGATCAGTGCTGGAATGCGGCCACCACTCAACAGCTCGATGGCGTGCTCGGGGAGGGCAACGTGGCGCATACCGCCATGTCTGGTAACGGAACGACCGCCGGTGACGATCCGCTCCAGACCGCGGTGTGGCGGCTGCGCTCGCGGGCCTGCTGGGCGGACGCGGCGGCCCTGCTGCCACCCGACACGCCCGGGTCGGCCCTGCAGCGGGCCACGCTGCTGGTCGAGCGGTGCCTGTACACCGAGCGGGGCTGGGAGGACGCGGAGGACGCCCTGCGGACGGCCGAGGCGCAGGCGCACACCGACGAGGAGCGGGGGGCCGCCGCCTGCGAGCGCGGCCAACTCGCCTACGCGGCGACGCTGCACGGGGTGCGGGACCGGGCCGACGAGGCGCGGGCCGCGCTGGGCCGCGCGGCGGCGCTGATCCCTCCGGGGGCGGCGGGGCGGGCCCTGCTGGACTTCCGCCGGGGGCTGCTCGCCGAGAACCTGACCCGCTCCCCGCAGGCGGCGCGGGCCGCGTACCGCCGGGCCCACGCGGGCGCCGCCGCGCACGCGGACCCGTTGCTGCTGTCGTTCACCTGGCGGCACCTGGCCGGACTGGCCCTGCGGGACGGCGAGGTGACGGAGGCCCGGCACGGGTTCGCCGAATCGCTGCGCATCCGCGAGGAGTTGGGCTACCTGGTGGGCACGGCGCCCGCGCTCGCCTCCCTGGCCGACGCGGAGTCCGAACCGGAGGCCTCACGCCTGCGCGAGGAGGCCCGCCGGCTGTTCCGGCTCCTGGGCGGCGTACCGACCTGGCTGGCCCGCCAGTTGGCCCCGCCGGCACCGGGCGCCGCCACGGCCTGACGCCCGGCCTCCGCCAGACGCTCACCGGCACCGGAGCGTCGCGGGCCCACGACGCCCTGCGGGAAGCCCCCCCCCGGAGGGGGAACAGCGGGGCTCGGGGTCGTCTCGGGGTACGGGGCCGTGACGATGCGCGGGACCGTGACGATGCGCAGGGCCGTGACGATGCGCAGGGCCGTGACGATGCGCAGGGCCGTGACGATGCGCAGGGCCGTGACGATGCGCGGGACCGTGACGATGCGCGGGACCGTGACGATGCGCGTGACCGGCCGGTACCTCGATGCGCGGCCGCGCCGCGTGAGCACGACCGGCCGGGACCGGCCCGCACCCGCCGGGGGGGCGACCGGAACCGGGGCGGAGCCGCCCCGCTCAGTTCGCGCCGGCGAAGTGCTCCCCGACGAGCGCCCGCACCACGTCCAGGTCCCGGTCGATCAGCACGTCCAGCAGGGCCACATGCTCCGCCGCGTGAGCACGACCGGCCGGGACCGGCCCGCACCCGCCGGGGGGCGACCGGAACCGGGGCGGAGCCGACCCGCTCAGTTCGCGCCGGCGAAGTGCTCCCCGACGAGCGCCCGCACCACGTCCAGGTCCCGGTCGATCAGCGCGTCCAGCAGGGCCACATGCTCCGCCGCGTCCGCCACCAGCTCGGCCCGCCCGTGCCGCACCGGTCCCCCGACCAGCGGCCACTGGGCGCGCCGGTGCAGGTCCTCCGCGATCCGGACCAGCTGCCCGTTGCCCGACAGGCCGAGCAGGGCCCGGTGGAAGGCCCGGTCGGACTCCGCGTACGTCGCCGCGCAGCCGGAGGCCGCCGCGCGGACCGTCTCCTCCGCGAGCGGCCGGAGTCCGGCCCACCGCTCGGCCGGCACGGTGCGGGCGAGCCGCAGCATCACCGGCACCTCGATCAGCGCCCGGACCTCCGCCAGTTCGGCCAGCTCCCGGGTCCCCCGCTCCACGACCCGGAAGCCGCGGTTGGGCACGACCTCGACGGCGCCCTCCAGGGCCAGCTGCTGCATCGCCTCCCGCACGGGCGTCGCCGAGACACCGAAGCGCTCGCCCAGCACCGGCGCCGAGTAGACCTCGCCCGGTTTCAGCTCGCCCGCCACCAGCGCGGTGCGCAGCGCGTCCAGGATCTGCCCGCGCACCGAGGACCGCTGCACCGGGGACCGCTGCGCCGAGACCTGTGACACCGGCAGCCACGGCTGCGGGATCGGCGGCTCGCTGTGGGTGTGCTCACCCCGCGCCCCCGGCGACCCCTCGCCCCGTTCCCGGACGCCGTCCGGGGCGGCCGGCACGCGCTGCTGCCGCGGCACCCGGGCCACGCCCGGCGCCCCGCCCTCCGGTACGCCCGCCCCGGCGGAACCCTGCACGCCCTGCTTCACGGGTCCTCCCGGCGGCTTGTCGGTACTTGGGGTCATTAACGACGGCTTGTCACTTGTCCGTCAAGCACCTTAGGGGCACCGGGCGGGACTTCCAATTCAGGCACGAGTTACTAAGGTTAGGCTTACCTGCGTCGCCCTGACCGTGATCAAGGATCGGTGGTTCCGTCATGCCCGCCGCACCCTCGCCCCTCGCCGCCGCCTACGACCGCCTCACCGCGGCCTGCCCGGGCCTGGCCGTCACCGAGCTGGACCCGCACGCCCCGGCACCCGGGGGCGGGGCCTGGACGGGCGCCGCGGGGCTCGCGGCGGGCGGTGCGGAGCTGGACGCCTTCCTCGCCCGGGACGAGGCACAGGTGCTGCGGGACCACGGCCGGCGGGCCCGCCCCGACGTCGTGGCGAGCTTCGGCCTGCACCGCTACGCCTGGCCCGCCTGCCTGCTGATCACCGTGCCGTGGTTCCTGCTGCGCCGGGTGCCCCGGCTGCCCGTGACGCATGTCTCGTACGACCGCGCCGCCGGACGGATGGCCGTGCGCCGTCCGG
Source organism: Streptomyces sp. NPDC051133 (assembly GCF_040682635.1). Lineage (NCBI taxonomy): Bacteria > Bacillati > Actinomycetota > Actinomycetes > Kitasatosporales > Streptomycetaceae > Streptomyces > Streptomyces sp. NPDC051133. The sequence continues at coordinate 98,715 of NZ_JBFBBK010000029.1, read as the reverse complement.
TGTCGTTCTCCTGCCTGCCCGGCGACCCGGCGGCGGCGCTGCCGGGCGCCGTCGTCGTACCGGACGAGGAGGCGCTGCGGGCCGAGGTGCGGGCGGCGGCCGCCGAGCACCTGGAACCGGTGCTGGCCGCCTTCGGGCCGCGGATGCGCAGGCGCGGGCGGGCGCTGTGGGGCATGGCGACGGACGAGATCGTGGAGGGGCTCTGGTACGTCGCCCACCTGCTCGGCGAGACCGAGGAGCGGCGGGCCGTGCGGGAGCTGGAGCTGCTGCTGCCCGGCTCGACCCGGCCGTACGCCGGCTCCGCCGCGTTCCGCGTGCTGACCGGCCCGGACGGCGAACCGCTGCCCACCCGCGACCGGGTGAGCTGCTGCATGTTCTACACCGTGCGCCCCGAGGACACCTGCGTCACGTGCCCGCGCACCTGCGACGCCGACCGGATCGCGAAACTCACGGCTGCTGCGGCGGCTTGAGGGACCGTCAGGGAAGGAGCACGCCCCCGACCCGCTAAGATCGCCGCGGTCCCGGACAAGTGATTCACACCTTCCTCACCCGCCACGGGAACTTTTCCGGGAACCACCCGTACGGGTAGTCTTATTCGAACTCAACTCCCGCCCCTCACGCGGCAGTTCGAGCAGAACGCCGCCTCGGGCATCCCCTTGCACGTTATTGGCGGCCTCTTGCCCCGAAACCCCCTGAGGGCCGTCGGGAGTGGGCCACTATGGCGGGCGTTACGCCCTATCCCAATGCAAGGGACCCCTGATGAGACTGACCGACATATCGCTGAACTGGCTGCTTCCGGGCGCCGTGCTGCTCCTGGGGATGCTGGCGGCGGTGGCGGTGCTCGCGCGCGGCAAGCGCACCTCCGGGGAGAGTGCGAGTGCCGACGACTCGTGGGAGCGCAGCGAGGAGCGCCGGCGGCGCAAGGAGGCCGTCTACGGCACCGCCTCCTACGTGCTCCTGTTCTGCTGTGCGGCGGTGGCGGCAGCCCTGTCCTTCCACGGCCTGGTCGGCTTCGGCGAACAGAACCTGGGGCTGACCGACGGCTGGCAGTACCTGGTGCCGTTCGGCCTGGACGGCGCGGCGATGTTCTGCTCCGTGCTCGCGGTGCGCGAGGCCAGCCACGGTGACGCGGCCCTCGGCTCCCGGATGCTCGTGTGGATGTTCGCCGCGGCGGCCGCCTGGTTCAACTGGGTGCACGCGCCCCGGGGCGCCGACCACGCGGGCGCGCCGCAGTTCTTCTCCGGCATGTCCCTGTCGGCGGCCGTCCTGTTCGACCGGGCGCTGAAGCAGACCCGCCGGGCCGCGCTGCGCGAGCAGGGCCTGGTGCCGCGTCCGCTGCCGCAGATCCGTGTGGTCCGCTGGATGCGGGCCCCCCGCGAGACCTACCGGGCCTGGTCGCTGATGCTCCTGGAGGGCGTGCGCAGCCTCGACGAGGCGGTCGAGGAGGTCCGCGAGGACAAGCGGCAGAAGGACGAGACGCGGCAGCGGCGGCGCGACCAGGAGCGCCTGGACCGGGCCCAGCTCAAGGCCATCAGCCGCGGCCACCGCGGCTTCGTCGGCCGGACCGTCGGCCGACAGGTCGAGGTCGAGGTGCAGGCGGTCGAGCGCGGCCCGTCCCCGGCCACCGCGGAGCCTGCCATATCTACCGCGGAGCAACTGCCCGTACGCGCGCGTCCCTCCCTGCAGCCGGTCCGGAGCGGGTCTGAGCCGGTGACCGTCGACCTCACGGCGGAGGACGACACCATGGCCCTGCCACGCCTGGACTCCCTGGAGCGCAAGCTGAAGGACCTCGAGCAGCAGTTCGGCTAGCCCGGCCGATACAAGGGCTCGATCCGGGCCGGGGGCGTGACCACGCGGGTCACGCCCCCGGCCCGTGTCCGCCGCTCACGCGGCCTCGGCGCCCAGCTCGAACCAGACCGATTTGCCGACCCCGTGCGGCCGTACGCCCCAGGCGTCCGCGAGGGACTGCACCAGCACCAGGCCCCGGCCGTGGGTGTCGTCCTGCGCGTCCGGCGCGCGCAGCTCGGGTCTGCGGGCCATGAAGTCCCGTACCTCCACGCGCAGTCCGCCCGGTTCGACGACGGCCGTGAGGACCGCCTCGTCGTCGGTGTGGAGCAGCGCGTTGGTGACGAGTTCGCTGGTGAGCAGTTCGGCGATCTCCGAGCGGCCCGGCTTGCCCCAGTGCCGCAGCAGTTCGCGCAGTTCCCGGCGCGCCTCGGGCACCGCCCTCAGGTCCGCCCGGCCCAGCCTGCGCCGGAACCGGTGCGCGTGTTCCGTGATGGTGTCGGCCTCTTCCCCCGCCTTCGCCGGGAACACCCCCATGGTCCCGGATCCGCCCCCTCGCGCCTGCCTCTTCATGACCCCCGCCCGCACGCCGCCGGTCCCTGCCCCTCCTGGTCGAACACGTTCACGGGGGATGCTTGCCCAGCAGGCTCCCGGGCAGTCCTGACCCCGGCCCGATGGCGGTCGGTTCGGCCACGGCCGTACGGTGTCCGGGCCGGCCGCCCGGCCGGGCCGCAGCCGTGTCCCGGGCCTCCCGCACACCCCTGGGCGCCCCCGACGCCCCGGTACGGCAGGGCAGTTGCGCCCGGCACCGGCTGTCGGCACGCCGTCACGTCCCGTGAAAGTGGCCGAAAATCGATCACGGGTGCGCCTCCCCGCGCGTGTCAGGGCCGGGGCACGTTGCGCAGGTTGGAGCGGGCCATCTGGAGCATGCGGCCGACTCCGCCGTCCAGCACGATCTTCGACGCGGACAGGGCGAACCCGGTGACCATGTCGGCGCTGATCTTCGGCGGGATGGAAAGGGCGTTGGGATCGGTGACGATGTCCACCAGTGCCGGGCCCTTGTGTCTGAAGGCGTCCTTCAGGGCCCCGGCGAGCTGCTTGGGCTTCTCCACCCGTACCCCGTAGGCGCCGCAGGCCCGCGCGACGGCGGCGAAGTCGGGGTTGGTGTTGGTGGTGCCGTACGAGGGCAGCCCGGCGACCAGCATCTCCAACTCGACCATTCCGAGGGAGGAGTTGTTGAACAGTACGACCTTCACGGGGAGGTCGTACTGCACGAGCGTCAGGAAGTCGCCCATCAGCATGGAGAATCCGCCGTCGCCGGACAGGGAGACCACCTGCCGGCGCCGGTCGGTGAACTGGGCGCCGATCGCCATGGGCAGCGCGTTCGCCATCGAGCCGTGCGAGAACGAACCGATGATCCGGCGCCGCCCGTTGGGCGAGAGGTACCGGGCTGCCCAGACGTTGCACATGCCGGTGTCGACGGTGAAGACCGCCTGGTCGTCGGCGGTCTCGTCCAGCACCGCCGCCACGTACTCGGGGTGGATCGGGACGTGCTTGTCGACCTTCCTGGTGTACGCCTTGACGACGCCCTCCAGCGCGTCGGCGTGCTTCTTCAGCATCCGGTCGAGGAAACGCCGGTTCGTCTTCTCCTTCACCCGCGGGATCAGACAGCGCAGCGTCTCCCGGACGTCCCCCCAGACGGCGAGGTCCAGCCGGGAGCGGCGGCCGAGCACCTCGGGCCGCACGTCGATCTGCGCGATCCGCACGTCGTCGGGCAGGAAGGCGTTGTACGGGAAGTCGGTCCCGAGCAGGATCAGCAGATCGCACTCGTGGGTGGCCTCGTAGGCGGCGCCGTAGCCGAGCAGCCCGCTCATGCCGACGTCGAACTTGTTGTCGTACTGGATGAACTCCTTGCCGCGCAGGGCGTGTCCCACCGGCGACTTGACCTTCTGAGCGAACTCCATCACCTCGGCGTGCGCGCCGGCCGTGCCCGCGCCGCAGAACAGGGTGACCTTCCCGGCCGTGTCGATCATCTCCACCAGGGCGTCGATCTCGGCGTCGCCGGGCCGGACGGTGGGCCGGGAGGTGACGAGGGCGCTCTGCGGGGCCTTCTCCGGGGCCGGTTCGTCGGCGATGTCACCGGGCAGCGCGACCACGCTCACCCCGCTCCGGCCGACGGCGTGCTGGATGGCGGTCTGCAGCAGCCGGGGCATCTGCCGCGGACTGGAGATCAGCTCGCTGTAGTGGCTGCACTCCTGGAACAGCCGGTCCGGGTGGGTCTCCTGGAAGTAGCCGAGCCCGATCTCGCCGGAGGGGATGTGCGAGGCGAGCGCGAGCACCGGGGCCATGGAACGGTGCGCGTCGTACAGGCCGTTGATCAGGTGCAGGTTGCCCGGGCCGCAGGAACCGGCGCAGGCCGCCAGCTTCCCGGTGACCTGGGCCTCCGCGCCGGCCGCGAAGGCGGCGGTCTCCTCGTGGCGGACGTGGATCCAGTCGATGGCGGCGTTGCGGCGGACGGCGTCCACGACCGGGTTCAGGCTGTCGCCGACGACGCCGTACAGACGGCGCACCCCGGCGCGGACGAGGATGTCGACGAACTGCTCGGCGACGTTCTGTTTGGCCATGACCGCCGTCTGCCCCTTCGCTGTCCGGGATACGACCCTGTCGTCCCATGAAGTCACAGGGGCGGCGGTTACGCCTCCCACACGGCCGCCGCCGTACGGTCGTCGGCGTACCCCTTCACCCGCACCTGCACGTCGGCGAGGAACGCGGCGAGACCGGGCGCGGCACGGCCGGACCAGCGGCGGGCCAGATAGGCGCAGAGGGCGGGTTCACCGCGCAGCGGCTCGGCCAGGCCCGCGCTGCACATCACCAGCGCATCACCCGGGTGGGCTACCGAGGCGCGGAACCGGAACGGTTCGCGGGGCGGCTCGGCGGGCGGACCCGCCTGCTCGAACGGGCTCGGTGGGGTCGGGATGCCGAGGTCCATGGTGAGCCGGTCGCCCTCGGGGGTCCGGTCCGGCCGTGTGCCGAGGCCGCCTTCGGCGGGTGCGCCGGCGGCGCCCGTGACGGGTGGCTGCGGCTCGATGTCCTGCCACTCGCCGTCCCGCAGCCGGAACAGCCCGCCCTCGCCGACGCCGAAGAACACCCGTGCACGGCAGTCCCGGTCGGCGGGCAGCAGCAGACAGCGCAGCCCCGCCGTGTACTCCTCGGGGTCGATGCCCTGCTCGGCCGCGCTCGCCCGGAGCCTGCCGAGGGTGCGGTCGGTCAGCCGGTGCAGCCCCGACTTCAGGTCGCCGCGCCGGCCCGCCCTCACGTCCGCCACGAGCCGCTGATGGCTGCGGCCGACGGCCCGTCCGATCCACCGGCACGCCTCGGCCGCCGCCAGGTGCGCGCCCGGCGTGCCCCGGGCGCCGGTCGCCATCGCGACCAGGACCAGCGCCTGCTCCCCCGTGCCGAACCGCGCGGTGAGCAGCGCGTCCCGGCGCGGCTCGCCCCGGTACCGCGCCGAGTCCCCGCGCAACGACACGGCCCGCAGCGTGCACGCCCCGTACCGGGCGCCGTCCAGGACGGTGTCCGCGACCAGCTCGCCCAGGTCGTCCGGGTCGGCGGCCGGGAGCGCGGTGGGTTCGGGGTCGTAGGTGGGGGGCCCGGAGCCGACGTAGTCGAGGGAGGTGGAGGGCGGGGGCGGCGGGATCGGCGGTACGGCCGGCGCGGGGGCGGACTCGGGCATCCCCAGGGGTGCGGTGAGCGGCGCGGGTGGTGCGGAGGGCGGCGCGGGAGGCTCGGTGGGCGCGGGAGGCGGGGTGACCGGTTCCGGCGGCTCGACGGGTGCCGCTCCTCCGGCCGGCGGGGCGCCGAGCGGGTCCGGGGCCGGGCGCTGGGCCGGCACGGACGGCTCCCGGGGCGGTGGTCCGCTGCCGCCGACGCCCTCCCCGCCGGTGTCCGGTGTCCTGTCGGGCGGCGGCGGCTCTGTCGGCCGTCCCGCCACCGCGCTGCGCGCCGAGCTGAAGCGGTCGTCCAGGGAATCGGGTGCGGCCGTCGGTCCGGTGTCCTCGGCGGAGTCGTCGTACAACTGCCCCCACCAGTCGTCGTCCCGACGGGCGGGACTTCCCCCCTGCTGGCTCATGTCCCTGATTGTCCACCGCACGGGCCGCGGGGAAACGGGGCATCGGGAAAATACGGCGCCCTCGCCCGCCTCGAACGGCGCATCGAGTGACGTCCCGAACTGCCGTACGACAGACGGTGGATGGCCACCGGGCGGGACGGCGGGTGTCCACCGGGCGAGACCGTGGGTGGCCGCCGGGCGGTCCCACCCCCCACGGGAGGACCGCCCGGCGGCATCCGAAGTGGCCCGGCCCCGGATCCCCTTCGTGTGTGCGCACACGTCCGGGCCCGGGCCACCGTCCGGGGACCGTGCCGCGGCGGGCACCGGTCCGATGGCCGGATCATGGCGTGTTTTCCCGGGACGCGGCCGTGAGCCGGCCGCACGGCCTCGCGTCCCGCGGTGCCGCCACCTTGGCAGACGCACCGTCGGTACGGCGATGATGTCCTGCGGCGGGTTTGCGCCGTGACCGCTTTCCGCCATCCGGTGGTGTTTCCGTCGAGGTGTTCCCAGGGGAGGGACGAGAGCCGATGCTGGCGGCGATAGGGCTGGACGAGACGCACGAGGCGGCGTACCGGGCGCTGGTGTCCGCCGGCGCGGCCGACGTATCCGATCTGGCGCGGCACCTGACGCTGGCCGAGCAGGACACCGAGCGGGCGCTGCGCGGACTGGAACGGCAGGGCCTCGCGGCCCGCTCCTCGGCGCGCCCGGGCCGCTGGGTGGCGGCCCCGCCCGGGGTGGCGCTGGGCGCGCTGCTCACCCGGCAGCGGCACGAACTGGAACAGGCCGAGCTGGCGGCGGCGGTGCTCGCGGAGGAGTACCGGGCGGCGGCGGCCGAGCCGGCGGTGCACGACCTGGTGGAGGTGGTGACCGGCGCCCCGGCGGTCGCCCAGCGCTTCCTGCAGCTGCAGCTGGGCGCGGCCGACGAGGTGTGCGCCCTGGTCACCGGCAACCCGGTGGTCGTGTCCGGCATGGAGAACGAGGCGGAGGAGCAGGCGGCCGGGCGCGGGGTGCGCTACCGGGTCGTGGTGGAGCGGGCGGTGCTGGAACTGCCGCACGGGCTCACCGAGCTGACGGCGGCGCTGGGCCGCGACGAGCGGGTGCGGGTGGTGGAACGGGTGCCGACGAAGCTGGTGGTGGCCGACCGCTCGCTGGCGATGGTGCCGCTGACCTCACGGACGGCGGAACCGGCCGCGCTGGTGGTGCACGCCAGCGGACTGCTGGAGCTGCTGTCCGGGCTGTTCGAGTCGGTGTGGCGGGAGGCGCTGCCGCTGCGCCTGGGCGCCGACGGGGTGAGCGAGGAGCGGCCGGACGGCCCGGACGGCACCGATCTGGAGGTGCTGTCGCTGCTGCTGGCCGGGCTGACCGACGCGAGCGTGGCCAAGCAGCTCGACCTGGGCCTGCGGACCGTGCAGCGCCGGGTGAAACGGCTGATGGAGCTGGCCGGGGTGTCGACCCGGCTGCAACTGGGCTGGCACGCCCGCGAACGCGGCTGGGTGACCCGCTCCTAGACGCCCGCCGGCCAGCCCGCGCGGTGCCCGTCGGTGCCGGCGGGCCGCCGGTCGGTCACCGGTGCGCGGTGAGCGCCGCGCGCACCGTCTCGGCGACGGCGGCCATGCCCGCGTCGTTGAAGTGCAGGTGGTCGCCGGGGTCGTAGGCCGTGCGGATGCGGGTCGGGTCGGCCGGGTCGCGCACGGCGGTGTCCGCGTCGGCGACCGCGTCGAAGGCGCCGCCGGTGCGGATGAAGGCGTTCACCTGCCGGCGTACGGCCTCGCCCGCGGCGGTGTAGGCGGGGAAGCCGCCGTACGGGGTGAGGGTGACGCCGACGACCCGGATGCCGCGGGCGTGGGCGCGGGCGACGAGCGTGCGGTAGGCGTCGGCGTAGGCGGTGACGTCGTCGGCCACCGGGGTGCCCTTGATGTCGTTGATGCCCTCCAGGACGACCAGCTGCCGGACCCCGGCCCGGTCCAGGGCGTCGGCGTCCAGCCGGGCGAGGGCGCGCGGGCCGACGCCGTCACGCAGCAGCCGGTTGCCGCCGATGCCGGCGTTGAGCACACCGAGCCGGTCCCGGCGCAGCCGCTCGGCGAGCCGGTCGGGCCAGCGGTGGTTGGTGTCGGGGGTGGAGCCGTTCCCGTCGGTGAGGGAGTCGCCGAACGCGACGACGCTGCCCGCGGCGGTGCCGAGGACGTCGACGCCGGTGACGTAGTACCAGCGGCTGATGGTGGTCGTGTACGCGGTCCCCGCCTCGTCGGCGGCCCGGCCCGCGCCGGCCGGGGCGATGTAGCTGGTCTGCAGGGCGGTCTGGTGGAAGGTCGCCAGCCCGTCGTCGTCGGGGGTGTACACGGTGACGAGGAGGTCGGCGCCCGCGGCCACGGGCAGCCGCACCGGGTCGGAGACCGTGTCCTCGCCGGGCGGGACGGTGACGGTGGCGGCGCCGCCGAAGGTGGCGGTGTGCAGGGTGCCGGGCTCGGCGCCGGGGCCGGCGGCCCAGCGCGGGGCGACGGTGACCGCTCCGAGCCGCAGCGGCCTGGTGCCGAGCCGGTTGCTGAGCCGGACCCGCACGGCGGTGCCGCCGACGCTGAGGTGGACGACGTTGCGGACGGCGGCGCCGGGCAGCGCGGGAGCGGTTCCCGACGGGGCCGTCTCCCAGCTGCCGGTCCAGCTCGGCGGGGCCGCCGGTGCGGCGGCGGCCGCCGTCGTCGTGCCCGGCAGCGCCGCCAGCAGGAGAACCGCGAGAACCCGTCCGACCTTGGCCATGTGTACGCCGCCCTTCCGCGCTGCTCGTCGGAGGCGACCGTGCCACACGGCGGAGCCGCGCCCCCGGAACCCCGGAAAGGGTCCACCCGCTCGGCGCAACAGGGGGTGAGGCGCGGGCCGGACCAACGCACCGTCGGCAGGCCGCGCTCGGCGGTGTCCATGAAGTCCAGCACCAGGCGGTTGGTCCGCTCCGCGTGGTCGATCTGCGGTCCGTGACCGGCGACGCCCTCGCCGCTCAGCCGTTCATCAGGGACCCCGACGCCGCGGAGGCCACGGTGACGGCGCTGCTCGGGCAGGCGGCGGATGCCGGTCTGCTCCGGGACGGAGTGGATCCCGGGGCCGAGGCGGCCGGACTGCTGGCCCGGTCCGCGGGGCTCGGCACCGGCGTCCTGGTCGGCCGGCGCAGCCCGGAGTCGGCCACCGGCGTGCTCACCTACCACCTGGACCGCGTCTTCCTCCCCCAGCCGGCCGGCGCGCCCCCGCGGCACCGGTGGCCGGCCTTCCGCCGGAACACCCGCGGCACCCCGGTCGGCGGCCCGTTCGCACCGGCCGCCGGGGGACCGCAGCGCACGCGGGGCGGCAGGGTGCACCGGGCGGCCCTCCTGCCACTCGGGACCCGCGCGGGGCGCGTGCCGGTCGACGCGGGCGGGCTCACCGGGGCCGGCGGGCTCACCGGGACGACGGCTCCGTCCGGCGCCGGCGCCGTACGGCGGCGCGGCCGGACGGTTCACGGCCTCCCCCGCCTCCCGGCCCGGCACAAACAAGGCAGGACCGGCACCCACGCTCACCCACCGCGCGCCGATCCACGCACCGCCCTCACCCCGGCCCCGGCCCCGGCCCCGGCTCCGGCTCTGGATGCGGCTCCGGCTCTGGATGCGGCGCCGGCGCCGTACGGTGGCGCGGCCGGACGGTCCACGGCCTCCCCCGCCTCCCGGCCCGGCACAAACAAGGCAGGACCGGCACCCACGCTCACCCACCGCGCGCCGATCCACGCACCGCCCTCACCGTGGCTCCGGCTCCCGGCGCCGTACGGCGGCTCGGCCGGCACGGCCTCCGTACGGCAGCGCGGTCTGGATCAGGGCGCGGCCGTCACCAGGGGCGCTCTCCCGCCACCCGCAGGTGCTGCACGGCGTACGACCGCCACGGCCGCCAGGCATCGGGGACGTCGGCGCCGGGCGGGGCCACGTCCGGGTCGCCGAGGGCACGGGTCCGGAGGGCGGCGACGGTGGCCGGGTCCATGCCGGGCAGGGCCAGCAGGGTCTCCTGGGCGTCCTCCCGGTCGGCGCCCGGGTCCAGCCGCAGGGTGCCGTCGGCGACGGCCGCGGCGAGCGCGCCCAGCGGGCCGTGGGGCTCGGCCCCGCGGCGAGGACGGCGGCCTCCGGGAAGAGGTGCGTCAGGCTGCCGCAGGGCGCGTCGAGCGCCTTGCCGTACCGCCGCACCAGCGCCTGGGCGCCCTCCCGGCCGGCCAGGGCGCGCACGGCGGGCTCCAGCGGGTCCACGGCACCCGGCGAGCGCAGCCCGGGCCGAGCTGCGACCAGCCGGGCGAGCCGGGGATCGGCGCCGAGCCGCTCGTCGACGGCGTACGGATCGGCGTCGAGGTCGAACAGCCGGCGCAGCCGCTGCACGGCGGTGGTGAGGTCCCGGGGGTCGGTGAGGTGCAGCCGCGCGTCGAGCCAGCCGCCCGGTCGGGTACCGGTTCCGGCCCGCGCGGTCCGTACCGGCTCCTCGACGGCGACCAGCGCGGTACCGTACGGCAGCCGCAGGGTGCGCCGGTAGGTACGGCCGCCCGGCGTCCCGGACACCTCCTCGACCCCGGCCACCGCCTCCCGTTCGAGCTGGTCGAAGACGGCGGCGGACTGATAGGGGCCCCGGTGGGCGAGGCGCAGCGGGATGCCCGCGGCCGGCGTGGCCCGGCGGGCGCCGCGGCCGCGGGGGGCGGCGGCCCGCACCTCGGTCGGTGTCGCGTCGTACACCTCGCGGATCGTGTCGTTGAACTGGCGCACGCTGGCGAACCCGGACGCGAAGGCGATCTCGGTGACCGGCAGGTCCGTGGTCTGCAGCAGCACCCGCGCGGTGTGCGCCCGCTGGGCCCGGGCGAGCGCGACGGGCCCGGCGCCCAGCTCTGCGGTGAGCTGCCGCTGCACCTGCCGGGCGCTGTAGCCGAGCCGCGTGGCGAGCCCGGCGACGCCCTCACGGTCCACGACGCCGTCGCCGATCAGGCGCATGGCCCGGCCGACGACGTCCGCGCGCACGTTCCACTCCGCCGAGCCCGGCACTGCGTCCGGGCGGCACCGCCGGCAGGCCCGGAACCCGGAGCCCTGCGCGGCGGCGGCCGTCGCGAAGAACCGCACGTTGCGCCGTTTCGGCGTCACCGCCGGGCAGCTGGGCCGGCAGTAGATCCCGGTGGTCTCGACGGCGAAGAAGAACGCTCCGTCGAACCGGCCGTCCCGGCTGCGCACGGCCTCGTACCTGGTGTCCTCGTCCATCACGGTTCCAGTGTGGGACGGGGACCGAGGGCCGGGCCAGCGGAAATCGGACATGCACCCGGCCCGCGTCGCCGGCCGTCCGCCCGGGCCCGGCGGTCAGCCCGTCAGGGGGTCAGGGGGTCAGGGGTCAGGCCGTCGGCGGGCCGGCCCGTCACGTCCGATGCGCTTCACCATGTCCGCCTCGCCTCCGTCGGGTTACCTCCGGCGCCCGCGCTTGGCGTCCATCGCCGCCCGCCCCTCGGCGCCCTTGCGCTTCCACTCCCGCCGCAGCTCCGCACGGACCCTCGCATCGGTCTTGGCGACGATCCACTGGTTCTCGCGCATCAGCTTGCGGTAGCTCTCCAGCCGCCGTCCGGGAAGTTCCCCCTCCTCGACGGCGGAGCGCACCGCGCAGCCCGGCTCGCTCTCGTGCGCGCAGTCGTGGAAACGGCACCGCCCGGCCAGTTCCTCGATCTCGGCGAACACCTGCCCGACGCCGCTCCCGGCGTCGTACAGGCCGACGCCCCGCAGCCCGGGGGTGTCGATGAGCACGCCGCCGGTGGGCAGGGCGAGCAGGTTGCGGGTGGTCGTGGTGTGCCGGCCCTTGCCGTCGATGTCCCGGGCGGCCCGTACGTCCATGACGTCGTCGCCGACGAGGGCGTTGGCCAGGGTGGACTTGCCCGCGCCGGACTGGCCGAGCAGCACGCTCGTCCCGGAGCCGACGAGGCCGGTGAGCACGCCGAGCCCCTCGCCGTGCAGGGCGCTGACGGTCAGCACCGGCACGCCGGGCGCCGTGGTCTCCACGTCCTGGACGAGGTGGCCCAGGGTGACCGGGTCCGGTACGAGGTCGGCCTTGGTGAGGACGACGACGGGCTGCGCGCCGGACTCCCAGGCGAGCGCCAGGAAGCGCTCGACGCGGGCGAGGTCCAGCTCGACCGCGAGGGACACGGCGACGACGGCGTGGTCGACGTTGGCGGCGAGGATCTGCCCGTCGGACCGCTTGGAGGAGGTGGAGCGGACGAAGGCGGTGCGGCGCGGCAGATACGCGCGGACGTAGCGGGGGTTGCCGCCGGGGTCGACGGCGACCCAGTCGCCGGTGCACACCACCCGCATCGGGTCGTGCGGGGTGACGAAGGCGGTGTCGGCACGGACGACCCCGCCGGCCGTCATGACGTCGCACAGGCCACGGTCGACCCGTACGACACGGCCGGGCAGGAGGCCCTGCTCGGCGTACGGAGCGAACTCCGACTCCCAGACCTCGTCCCAGCCATAAGGGGCGAGCGGGTGCGACGAAGTCGAAGTCGGATGAGCAGAGGAAGACAAGGGGTGACCCTTCACATGGGTGGCCCCGGCACCGTGCCCTCGGACACGGAACGAAACGGGTGAGGTCAGCCGGCGGCCACAGGGGTGGACTTGACGAACTTTCGGATGCGGGCAATGCCCGTCACAGCGACAGTCATCGGTCAACACCTCCCAGGAGACAGCCGGCGGACAGCGGCGCTACGGAGCGGCCGCGGGAACGAGCACGACCCTAGCCACCCACCGCCACGAGGCACCAGCGGTTTTTTCAGCACGGCACCTCGGCATGGCGAGGTCGCTCCGGCGCGCGGTCGGTGATGCGATCAGGCGGTACGGCCCTGCCAGTGGTCGTGGCTGGCTCGTACCGCGTCGAGTTCCGCATCGCCCGGGGGCGCGATGGACTCCCAGTCGGCGACGATCCGCTTCAGCAGGGCGCAGGCTCGGCCCGGTTCGCCGGACTCACCCGTCGCGGCGGCGTACGCGTGCCGGTAGAGCAGTGTTTCGCGGTGGGTCGGGCCGAGTTCCCTCACCGCGTCGGTGACGATGTCCTCGAAGAGGCGGACCGCCTGCGCCACGCGCCGAGGGCGTCCTGTGAGCCCGAGCGCCTTGACCTGCTCGGCGAAGCGTGCGCGTGCGAGCAGTCCCTGGCCGGTGCATGCCGTCCCGTGGGCGGGATTGCGGGCCAGGGCGAGGTCGCCGCTGGCACCGAAGGCCCGCTGCACGGGGGGCGGGAGGCCGGCGCCGGGAAGGATGACGGCGAGGCGGCGATAGATCGTGGTGAGGTCGAGGTGCTCGGGCTCTTCCGGTACGCCTTCGGTCAGCAACCTCAGCAGCTCGCCGGTGAATCCGGTGTACTCCTGGCTCTCGGGGCTCAGCGCCTTCCTGTTGCGGCCCACCGCGGTCAGCAGATGAATGTCGGCTGCTTGCGGGGCATCGAGGGCCCGGCCGGCGGAGCAGCAGTCGATGACGGCGACTTTGTGCGCGGCCCGTACCCGCCGCATGGCCTGGAAGACGGCGGCGACCGGCAGTGAGGTGTGCTCCGTGCTCTTCTCGTCGTCCACCGAGCCGGGCAGAGCCAGGCACAGCCGCTCGTCCTCGCCCAGCATGCCGTGCCCCGCGAAGTAGAAGAGACACAGGTCGAGTTCATCGCCGGCGGTGGCCGGAAGCAAGGTCAACGCATCGGCGGGAACCTGCGGGTCGATCCGGCAGTGCACGGCGCTGGGGTCGAGCAGACCGAGCGGCCCGGTGAGCGCGGCGGCGAGGCCGGCGACGTTCGCCACCGCCTGCGGAAGCGGTGGCAGCGTGCTCGGCACGACATGGGTGGCCGTACCGATCAGCACCGCGGCCGACCTCGGTCGGCCCGGGAGGAGCGGAGGCCATCCCCTCGGGATCACGACGCCCCGCTCAGCTCCGGTCACCGGGGTACAGGAACTGCCGCATCTGCTGCTGTACGGCAGCGGCTTCCTGCGCGGTGCCCGCCGACAGCTCGATCCGGGTGCCGTCCGGCCTGGTCACCTTGAAGCTCACCCGCCGGGACCTGGCCCGCTCGGTGACCCAGACGGCGAGCCCGCCGACCAGAGCGTCCAACAGCGGGCCCACGGCGCTCAGTACCTCCGCGGCATCCGCCACACCGCCCTGTTCGCCCGGTGCGGGCGGCACCATGCGGAGCCGGGTCGAGCCGCTCAGGTCCTCGTCGTCGTTCAGCCACTTGGCGAGGGAGCGGGCGAGTTCGTCGGCCTCGTTCACGTGGCCCACGAACTCGAAGACGATCGTGTTCAAGAAAGGTCTCCTCCTCGGAATGTCGGAGCGTGCGGGTCGCCTTGTCCGGGCACGGTGGCCGGCTGTTCCCGTGCCGCACCGCCCCGACGGGCCGTGGCGAACAGCGCCGGACGGCCCGGGATCTCATAGGGGAAACGAAAGGCGGCCGAAGCCTGCGGCAGGTCGACCAAGTCGGCCAGGACCCTCTCCCGCTCACCCAGCGGCTGAGGCACCTCCTGCCGGTAGGTGGCGTCCAGCCAGGTGCGGTGCAGGCCGGCGACGTTGGCCCAGGCCTGCGCGGTCTCATGTGCGGGGACCACTCTGGCCACTGCCCTGCCCTCGGCCGTGGCGGCGGGAGGACAGACCGTGGCCGCCACCAGCTCGGCAAGGTGCAGTGGGACCGTGGCCGCGGCGGCCAGCGAGATCCGCATCCGGTAGGTGCGGCCGGACAGGGTGCGCAGCGCATCCTGGTAGAGCGACGTGGCCCCCGGCGCGAAGGGGTCGGGCGCTACGTACTGCTGGAAGACGGGGTTCGGCCGGCCCGGCTGGGAGAGCCTGCCGTATTCCCGGGTCAAGAAGCGCACGTAGGAGACCAGGTCCTGGGGCGGTGCATAAGGCTCGACACACACGCCGATCACCGTCGGAGTCTCTTGGCGGGCCAGCGCATCCCACACCGGCTCCCAGCTGACCGCCTCCCCGACGAGTGGGGCGACCGCCACCCCGAGGGGGAAATCAGTGTCCCGGCGGCTCAACCAGGCCCAGGTGACGAGCTTGCGCACCTCGGCGAGACCCAGCGGGGCTCGCTCGAAGGGCACGAGCGCCGCGTACAGTTCCCCGGTGTCCTCGATCGGCTCGGCACGCACGTGGCGGGGAGCGATCGCCAGGGTGGCGCGCAGGGCGCCGACGGCGGCCGCGGCCGCGGCGGCATCCGCTCCGTACGCCCGGCACAACAGAGTGCAGGAGACGCCGTCCGCGGGCGAGTTGCTGTACCGGATCTCGAAGCTGCGCCCGTCGGGCCTCCAGTGCTGTGACAGCCAGACCTGTTCGAGGGAGGCCGCCTCGATGCGCCGCTGGGTTTCCGGCAAGCCGACGAAGGCGCCGTTCTCGGAGATGGCCGGTTCCGGTTCGAGCCGCAGCCCGGCCCAGGCCCAGGCTCCCCCCGGACCGGCAGAGACGAGTGTGCTCATTCGCCGTTGAGGTGCCCGGCATCCGCACCCCACTGTGGACGCCCTGGTTGTTCCGGGAACTGCCCGACGCCCGGGGAGACGGTCGGTGGGGCGACCGGGGAGACGGTCGGTGGGGCGACCGGGGGCGGTGGGACATGCCCCGGAAAGGGCTGACGGACATGCCCGGGCCCCTGCGGCACACTCTCGATGGCGACCATCAGCCCTTCACGGCACGCCAGATGGACGGCCTCGCGCATGGCGCGGGCTCCTTCGCTGCGCAGCATCTGATGCTCGATACCGTTCTCGCCCCTGAAGCTGCGCACCAGGTCGCCGAGGAACTGGCCGACGAGTTCCGTACCTCGGCGTGAGCGCCACATCATCCAGCCCAGATAGAGACTGCTGCCGTAGTTGAACACGGAGACGTAGGCCGTGTACGAGCGCTCGCTGAGCGTCATCCGGGTGCCGAAGCTTCTCGGAGAGATCGGGTAGCCGCGGGTGCCGAGGGTGCCCGCGATCGTCGCGTAGACCGTTTCGGCCCGCTCGTAGCGGTCGGCGAGCAGTACGCGCCACTCGCCCACAGGCTCGGCCACCCTGGACACGAGCAGCACGACCCAGAAGGCGGCGAACGCGGCCAGCGACGCGAACATCAGCAAGGCGGTGGCGCTGCCGATGCTGTTCGGGGGCTCTGCGTCATTGCCGAGGGAAGGGGAGGAGGAGGTCGCCCACTCACCCAGGCCCGACAGCAGGAGGACGCAACCGATGTAGCCGGGGACCAGGTAAACGAGGAACGAGATAACGGCGGCCCGCAGCCACAGCCGGAAAATGATCTTTCCGTCGACGCTCTCGTTGAGGGCCATCTCGATGTGCTGGTGGCGCAGAGTCTTGTCGAGATACGCGGCATTGCCGTCACCGCCCCGCCAGCCGGGAAGCGGCGCGCCGTCACCAGTGATCACGGATGGCCCCCGAGACCGCCACGACGAACCGAGCCGCCGTGCCCGGCATCCGACGAATGCGTGGACTCCCTCGTCCTTGTCACCATGACTCCCGTGCTCTCCCTTTCCTGCTCGTGAGATTTCCCTGCGGACGGCCCGACGGCCGTCATCCGCACACGCCTCCGCCGGTCCTGCTCAGCGGAGCGATTGACCTTGAGCTTGGGAGACGGCGAGGGTTGTTCGCCACTCCGCACGAGCAGCCATAATCAACCGATCAATCTGAACGTCCGAGGGGATGGGAAGAGTTGGCAGGCAGGCCGGGGCGCCGGGAACAGCCGCTCGATCCACAGGCGGGTCCGCTGGAACGCTTCGCGCTGGGGCTGCGCGCACTCCGTGACAGGGCCGGACTCACCTACACGGCGATGGCCGACGAGGCCCATTTCTCCCCCAGCACCCTGTCCCAGGCCGCCGCTGGGCAGCGGCTGCCCACCCGAGAGGTACTCCGTGCCTACGTCCGTGCCTGCGGCGGGGATCCGCATGCGTGGGACGAGCGCTGGGAGCAGGTACGGCGCGGACTGTACGGGCCTGAGGTGCAAGAGAACGCCGTCCACGCCGTCCACGCCGTCCCGTACGACTTCGGTCAGGTGGAAGCCACCAGTTTCGTGGGCCGTGAGCCCGAGCTGGCCGCCGGCGGTGCCCTGTTGGAGCAATGCCGGCTGGTCACGCTGGTCGGGACCGGCGGTGTGGGCAAGACGCGGCTGGCCAAGCGCATCGTCCGTGAGGTGGCTGATCGATTCGCGGACGGCACGTACTGTGCGGAGCTGGCCGATCTCGGCAGCGACCACGCCGTCGCCGAGGCGGTCGCCTCCGCCGTCGGCGTGCTTGCCGGGTCGAGGCAGGACCCGTTGTCCGCACTGGCCGGGGCGTTACGGGGACGTAGCGTCCTCATCCTGCTCGACAACTGTGAGCATGTATTGGACGGATGCGTGCGTACCGTCCGGGACTTGCTCGCGCTCTTGCCGGACCTACGCGTCCTCGCCACCAGCCGGCAGCCCCTCGACATCGGTGCCGAGCACGTGCTGCAGGTGAGACCCCTGGGTCTGCCTGCCCTGGTGAAGGGGGGCCCGCACGAGACGGCCGCCGTGGACGAGGGGGCCGTGACCTCGCCGGCCGTGACCCTCTTCGTGGACCGCGCCGAGGCTGCCGTCCCGGGTTTCCGGGGCAGCGAGGCGAACGGGCACACCGTTGCTCGTGTGTGCCAGAGGCTGGACGGCCTGCCCCTCGCCCTGGAGATCGCCGCACGACGGCTGCGCACCCTGACCGTCGACGAACTTCTGGAACGACTCGACCACCGGTTCCGCCTGCTCGGCCCGGGCTGCGGCGACCGCGCCGCACACCCTCGCCACCAGGCGCTGCGCGCGCTCTTCGACTGGAGCTACGAGCTGTGCACCGAGGCCGAGCGAACGGCCTGGCAGCAGCTGTCGCTGTGCTCCGGCGGTGTGCTGCTCACCGATGCCGAGCAACTCTGCGGACGCGTCGACGATGGCGGGGGCCCCGACGACTCCGCACCTGACGACGCTTTCGACGCCCTGGCCGGGCTCGTGGACAAGTCACTCCTCACCAGCGTCGAAACAGGCGGCCGCACCCGCCTGTACATGCTCGAAACCGTTCGTGCGTACGGGCAGGAACGCCTGGTGGAGAGCGGCCGAGCGCAGCTCGCTCTGCGGCGCCATCGTGCGTGGTATCTCGGTCTTGCCGCACAGGCGGGAGCCGCTTACGGCTCCTTCGAACAGGCCGAGTGGCTGCGCCGCCTGCGCCCCGAGCACCCCAACCTGCGGCAGATCGTCACCGCACCGCCACCGGCCGGTGAGCCCGCGGAGGCCGTGCTGCGCGCGTCCCTCGGCTTCTGGCTGCACTGTCTGACGTCGGCCAATGTGGGAGAGGGCGCACACTGGATGCGGAAGATCCTCGAACGGCATCCCCGACCGCCCTCCCCCGAGGCCACCGCCACCTGGTGCCGAGCCGCATGGGTCGCCGGCTTCTTGCTGCTCCTCCACGGAGATCACGACAGCACCCACGAGGTGATCCGCCGCAGCGAACAAGTCCTCGGCGACATGCCCACCGCGTCCGGCCCGGCGAACTCCCCTGCGCAGCGGGAGACCAGGGCCGAACTCACCGCCGCGTTCCTGCAGTTGCGGAGCCTCGCGGCACTGGTCACCGGGGACACGGAGACCGCGGCACGGCACGCGGACTCCTCCCTGGCGGCCGGGCACTGGTCCGCCCCGCTGCTGACACGACAGCAGTGCATCGCCCAACTCGGCTTCGCCGCCGTTCTCCAGGGCGACCGCACTCGCTCCACCACCCTGCTCGAACAAGCACTGGCGCTGTCCGAGGCCCAGGGAAACGCCTGGCACGCGTGCTACCTGCTGTGGGCCCTCGCCGTCGACCACGGCGAAGCCGGGCAACCGGAGATCGCCCTGCAACTCCTCCACCGTGCGCTCCAGCACACCAGGAAGATCGACGAACACCTGGGAGAAGCGACGCTCAGCGAGACCCTGGCCTGGGTACTCTCCTCCCACGGCGACGCACGCTCGGCGGCGGTCCTGCTGGGAGCGGTGGACCGCGTGTGGCACCCGTCCGGCACTCCTCGGCTCTTCGGTTTCGCCCTCTTGACCGCCCACCGGGAACGCGGGCTCGAAAATGCCCGCAGGTCACTAGGCGAGATCGAGTACACGCGTGCGTACCAGGAAGGCCAGAGCCTCGGTCTTCGCCGTGCGCTGGAGAGGACGATCCGGGACAACGCCTACGTGCTTCCGGGAGCTGATCCGGGCTGAGGCATCCGGGCCGACACGGCATCCGCGCAGGTGAGGGCTGTGTCTTGCGAGGCGCCGCTCAGGGACGCGGTGTCGGCCCGCCGAGGTGTGCTAAGGTTTCGGAGTTGCAGTTGTGGTACCCATGAACCTATGTGCGCCTGACAGGAATGTTTTCCCTTCAGGCGCATTATTTGTTTTACCGGCGTCTCCGGATGGGGCCTCTGCCTACAGAACGGAGAAGGTCATGGCACAGGGAACCGTGAAGTGGTTCAACGCCGAAAAGGGTTTCGGCTTCATCGCGCAGGACGGCGGCGGCCCCGACGTCTTCGCCCACTACTCGAACATCGCGACCCAGGGCTTCCGTGAGCTCCAGGAGGGCCAGCGGGTCTCCTTCGACGTCACGCAGGGCCAGAAGGGCCCGCAGGCGGAGAACATCGTCCCCGCCTGACAGCCGGACGCGTATCCACTCACCGGGGTCCGCACCGTCACGGTGCGGACCTCGGTTTGTGCTGTTTCCAGGAAGGCAGATCACCGCATGTCCCGCAGGCCCCAGAAGTCGAACCGGCGCGCCTCGTCGTCCCCACCGTCCACGTCGTCGCCGAGGGAATTCCGGCTGCCGGAGAGCACGACACCCGCGCTTCCCCCCGTCGAGGACTTCGCCGGTATGGAGATGCCCGCGGGACTGCTCAAGACCCTCACCGCCCAGGGCGTCACCACCCCGTTTCCCATCCAGGCCGCCACGCTGCCCAACTCGCTCGCCGGCCGGGACCTGTTGGGACGGGGACGCACCGGCTCGGGCAAGACGCTCGCGTTCGGGCTGGCGCTGCTGGCCCGCACGGCCGGGCTGCGCGCTGAGCCCAAGGCGCCCCTCGCCCTCGTGCTGGTGCCCACCCGGGAACTCGCCCAGCAGGTGACGGACGCGCTGACCCCCTACGCGACGGCGGTGAACCTCAAGCTGGCCACCGTGGTCGGCGGACTGTCCATCGCCAAGCAGGCCGGTGCGCTGCGGCGCGGCGCCGAGGTGCTCGTGGCGACTCCGGGCCGGCTCAACGACCTGGTGGAGCAGGGGCACTGCGTGCTCGACGACGTTCGCATCACGGTGCTGGACGAAGCCGACCAGATGACCGACATGGGCTTCCTGCCGCAGATCACCAAGCTGATCCAGCGCGTACGGCCCGACGGGCAGCGGATGCTCTTCTCGGCCACCCTGGACCGCAACATCGACCGTCTGGTGCAGCGCTTCCTGACCGATCCCGTGGTGCACTCCGTGGACCCGTCCGCGGGAGCGGTGACCACCATGGAGCACCACGTGCTCCACGTCCTGGACGAGACCGACAAGAAGGCGGTCACCACGCGCATCGCCGCCCGTGACGGCCGGGTCATCCTCTTCCTGGACACCAAGAGGTCCGCCGACCGGCTCGCCAAGCGGCTCCTGGCCGTCGGTGTGCGCGCCGCGGCACTGCACGGAGGCCGCTCCCAGCCGCAGCGCAATCGCACCCTGGAACAGTTCAAGAACGGCCAGGTCACGGCGCTGGTGGCGACGAACGTCGCGGCCCGGGGCATACATGTCGACGACCTCGACCTCGTCGTGAACGTCGATCCCCCCACCGATCACAAGGACTACGTCCACCGGGGCGGCCGCACGGCCCGCGCCGGCGGCTCCGGCAGCGTGGTCACGCTGGTCCTGCCGGACCAGAAGCGGGACGTCACCCGGCTCATGTCGGACGCGGGCATCCGCCCCCGGACGGCCCGCGTCACGTCGAGCGATCCGGCGCTGGCCACCCTCACCGGTGCCCGCGAGCCCTCCGGCGTGCCCGTCGTCATCGAGCTCCCCCGGCCGGCGACACCGAGCGCGTCCGGCCCGGACCGGAAGACCGACGCCAAGCCCGGCCGGCGGTCCGGCCGCCGGCGCCGCAGCGGCGACGGCCCCGCGGCGGCGGGTGCTGCCACCCAGGCGGGTAGTGCCACCCAGGCGGGAAGCCGGGGCTCCGACCGCCGGGGCTCCGCCGGGACGGCGGCGCCCGGTGGCGCTTCCGCGGGCGGCGGGCGCGGTTCCGCCCGCCGGGCGGGAGCCGCCAGTGCCTCGGGCGGTGCCGGCGGCACGGGCGGCCGCGGTGCCGACCGCCGGGCCGCGTCCGGTGCGGCGAGCGGCGCCGCGGCCGACAAGAACGCCCGCGGATCCCGCCGGCGCGCGACGTCCGGCGGAGCCACCGGCGGCGCCGGGGCCACCGGCGGCCGTACCTCCGACCGCCGGGGCGGCCGCCGCACCTCGGCCGGCCAGTAGCACCTCACCCGCCGGGTGGGGTGCCGGGCACCCCGCGCCCGGTCGGTGCCCCTGCGCCCGGTCGGTGCCCCTGCGCCGGTCGGTCACCCGGGCACCGGCCCGCGCCGGTCGGCCGGACGCCGGCCGGGCCGTTCAGTTCACCGAGCAGGGCGCCCCGTTCAGCGTGAAGTCGTACGGCGCACGGTTCCCGCCCTGCCAGGAGGCGATGAAGCCGAAGGACAGGGTGCCGTGTGCGGCGACGGTGCTGTCGTAGTCGGCGGCGGTGGCGGTGACGCGGGAGCCGTTCTGATGGGCGGTGGCGTCCCACATCCGGCCGACCTGCTGGCCGTCGCGGAAGGACCAGGACATGCTCCAGCCGGTGAGGGCCTTGGCGGTGGTGGCGGTGACGGTGGCCTGGAAGCCGTCGGGCCACTGGTCCACCAGGTCGTAGGTGACGTGGCAGGCGGGCTCTTCGGTGCCCGCGGGGCCGCCCGGGCCACCGGGGCGCGGGGCGGCGGAGGTACTGCCCTGCGGCTCGGGGTCGGGGCGCCCGCGGCCCGCTTCCGTCGTCCGGGCCGCTCCCGCCGTCCGGGCGGCTCCCGTCTTCGGGACGGGGGCGGAGGGGGTGGGCGAGGGCGAACGGGTCACCGCCGGGCGGGTCGTGGCGGTGCCCGGGACGTCCGGGTCGGCGACCGGCCGGCTGTCGTCGCGGGCTGCGGCGGTATCGCCGCCGGAGCCGCCGAACGGCATCAGCGACACGCCGAGCGCCAGCGCCGACAGCAGTACGGCGGCCGCGAGCAGACCGTGCCGCAGCGCCTTGCCGCGGCCCGTGCCCTCCTCGGGCTCGCCGGGGCCGGTGGCGCCGGGGCGGCCCGCGCCGAGCCGGACCTCGGCGGCGCGGCGGCGGCGTTCCAGATAGGCGAGACCGCCCCAGCCGATCACCCCGCCCGCCAGCGCGGCGGGCAGTCCGCCGCCGTGCAGGCGCAGACAGGCGCCGGCCTCGGCGCACCGCGCACAGGTCGCGAGGTGCCGGGAGAGGTCGTCGGGGGTCTCGGCGGCGGGCGAGCGGGTGACCGCGTCCAGCAGGCGGGCGTAGGAGCGGCACTCCGCGTCCATCGGACTGTCGAGGTGGGCGCGGTGACAGCGGTCGCGGAACAGGGTGCGGACCGCGTCGAGTTCGTCGCCTGCGGTGGCCGGGTCCAGACCGAGCCGCCGGGCGACGGTGCGCAGGGGCAGCGACTCCACCTCGGCCAGCCACAGCAGCGAGGCGTCGGCCTCCTGCAGGTCCCGCAGGCCCCGCAGCGCGACCGGCCGCTGCAGCGGCGGTCCGGAAAAGCGGGCGGCCTTCCCGGAGTTGAGCCACAGCCGGAGGTCGGGGTCGAGCCGGTCCCCGTGCCCGTCGGCCTCCCAGGCGGCAGCGGTGTCGCGTACGGCGGTGAGCAGCGCCGGGACGGCCGGCAGCCGTACGGCGCGCCGCCCCGCCCCGCGCACCGGGGCGGCGGCCCGCAGCTCGCGCATGCCGAGCGTGAACGCCTCGGTCGCCAGCTGATGGGCCGTCAGGGACCCGGCGGTGCACAGGTCCGCGTACGAGAGCACCGCGTCCCAGCACTCCGAGAACAGCTCGGTCTCGGTGGCGTCCTGGGGGGTCGGCAGGTCGGGCATGGGACTCCTGCATCCACGTGCGAGGTCAACTCATCATAGAGAGACGGGAGTTGCATGGAACCCCGCGGCAGGACACCGAGCCTTTCACGTCGCCGACACAACTGACAAGCGGCCTGTTCGCATCCGGTCACCGAACGTGTCGGGGCGGATGCGCGCCGCTGCGAGCCCACAACTCCGCCCTTCGATACGGACGCGGGGGCGGTCCGTCTCACCGCCCCCGGCGGTCCGGTGCGCGCCGCCCGATGCGCGCACTCAGGCCTCGGCCGGTTCCTCCGCGGCTTCGCCCGCCGGTTCGGCCGCGGGGAGGCTGTCCATGAAGGAGCTGACGGAGAAGACCGCGCGGCCGGGCCCGGGCGGGCCGTAGCCGGGCGGGGAGGACAGGCCGAAGTCGTCCATGGTGGCGCGGTAGGCCTCCAGCAGCCGGATGTGGTACTCCAGCGGCGCGCCCTGCGGGTTGGCCTTGCCCAGCGGGGTGGTGGGCTCCGGGCACCAGGTGGTGAAGCGGGGCGTGATGCCGTGCGACATGAAGAAGCGCAGCCCCTCCGTGGTGGAGGCGATGGCCTCGTCCACGGTGGTGAAGCCGAACGGCTCCGCCATCTCCACGCCGGCCACGAAGTTCGGGATCACGTTGCGCGCGCCGAACACGTCGGCGGAGTCCAGGATCCGCTTGTGCCACTCGTCCCGGCCGACGTAGCGCTCCTTGCCGGGGCAGTACAGCTCGAACAGCCGCCGGTCCCACACCTCGAAGTTGGGGTGGTAGATCTGCACGCCGTAGTCCTTGAACCGCTGCACGTCCGCCTTGGACAGCGCCTGCGCCACGACCTTGCCGATCCAGCGGCCCGGGAAGCGCTCCTCGATGGCCTTGGCGTACAGGCCGTAGAAGTCGGCCTCGTCCCGTCCGGCGACCGTCTTGGTGATCGCTCCGCCGGTCAGCGTGTACGCGGTGGACGCCTTCTGGGTGTCGTACCGGTCGATGATCTCCAGGGCTTCGAGGACCTCCTCGACGTCCTTGACCCCTGTGTACGGCCGGCCGGCGGCCTTGTGCTGGCGCCAGTTGTGGTTGATGTCGCAGTACTGGCACTCCTCCTTGGCGCCGAAGTACTGGCAGACCCGGAAGACGGTCAGGTAGATCAGGTAGCCCCACTGGATGGTGGGGGCCACCTCCATCACGGACTTCCCGTTGGAGAGGGTGTGCCGGTAGTACTCCGGCATGGGCGGCACTCCGACGTCGGCGATGCGCCGGCCGTCCAGGTAGAGACCGAGCCGCCCCTCCTCGTCGGCGGCGACCCGGTACGGCGAGGCGGGGTTCACCCGTACGGAGACCACCGTGCGGCGCAGGTCGTACGGGCCGCCCGTGAGGATGATCTCCTCCGGGGGCCGGCGCAGCGCGGCCTCGCCCAGCTCGGGCAGGGTGCCGTGGTCGAAGGAGAAGATGAAGTACGACTTCGGCTTGACGTCGCCGTCCTCGTTGTCACTGAGGGCGGAGCGGTCGAAGGCGACACCGCCCCGGAGCAGGTCCTCCTTGAAAACGGCTTCCCGTGGCACATGCGGGAACCGCTCCATCAGATCCTCGACCAGCGCGGTGCGACTGCCCATCCGTCTTTCTCCTCCCGGCTCAGGCGTTCGCCTCTCACCGTATGCCCCCGCCTCCGGCTCAGCCGTGCCGGGTCCCCGCGCGGCGCGCGAGGTGGTCCGGTACGGCGATGCCGGGCGGCAGCGCCGGGTCGGGCCGCGGGGCGCCCCAGGCCGTGGTGAGCGGCAGGACGCCCGCCCACAGGCCGAGGGCCGCATCGGGGCCGTCGCCGTCGTCCGGGGCGCCGGCGCGGATCTTCACGGAGGCCTCTTCGAGGGAGAGGGCGAGGAGGGTGGTGGCGGCCAGCTCCTTGCGGTTCGGGCGGCGGGCGTACGACCACTGGCCCGGCGCGGAGTGCTCGGTGAGCAGGCGCAGACCCTCCAGCTTCTCCTCGGGGTCGGTGACCTTGCGGGCCGTGCCGTGGATCATGGCGCTGCGGTAGTTCACACCGTGCTCGAAGACGGACCGGGCGACGACGAGCCCGTCGACGTGCGTGACGGTCACGCACACCGGTACGTCCGGGGCGAGACTGCGGCTGGCCACGGAGCCGTGCAGGTACAGCCACCGGTCGTCCCGGCCGTACACCGTGGGCACGACGACCGGGCGCCCCTCGGTCACCACGCCCAGATGGCAGACGAACCCGGCGTCGAGGATCGCCTCCAGCTCCGACCGGTCCAGGCTGCCCTGCTCGCGCAGACGGCGGTGGCGGGTGCGGTCGGTGACCGGGAGGCGAGCGGAAAGCGGTTCCGTGGTCATGGGCCGTAACGATATGCGATATCACCAGATCATCGCTAGAGAATTTGCGAATATCGCATCAGTGCGCCGCATGAACGACGAAATCCGCAGAGTGCCCTTACAGCGCCTCACTCCGGTGAGAAGGTCGCCGGACACGCACTCTCCGGGAGGACCGCACGGATGACAGAGGCAGCGCAGACCGCGGGACCAGTCACCAACTGGGCGCGCACCATCACCTACACCGCCAAGGAGTTCCACCGGCCGCGCACGCTCGACGCGCTCAGGGCACTGGTCTCGGCCGGGGCGCGGGTGCGGGTGCTGGGCAGCGGGCACTCCTTCAACCGGATCGCCGACCCGGGCGCGGACGGCGTCCTGGTCTCCACCGCCGCTCTGCCGCCGGTGCTCGAGGTGGACACGGCGGCGCGCACGGTACGGGTGTCGGGCGGGGTCCGCTACGCCGAACTGGCCGACGCGGTGCACGCGCACGGCCTCGCCCTGCCCAACATGGCGTCGCTGCCGCACATCTCGGTGGCCGGGTCGGTGGCGACCGGCACCCACGGCTCGGGCGTCGGCAACGCGCCGCTGGCATCGGCCGTCCGGGAGGTGGAGCTGGTCGTCGCGGACGGTTCGACGGTGACGATCACCCGGGGTGACGCGCGCTTCGACGGCGCCGTGACCTCGCTGGGCGCGCTCGGCGTCGTCACCGCGCTCACCCTGGACCTGGAGCCGGCCTACCGGGTGGAACAGCACCTGTTCACCGAACTCCCGCTGTACGGGCTGGACTTCGACGCCGTGATGGCCGCCGGGTACAGCGTCAGTCTGTTCACCGACTGGCGGGAGCCGGGCTTCCGGCAGGTGTGGGTCAAGCGGCGCACCGACCGGCCGGCGCTGCGTTTCCCATGGGCGGCGCCCGCGACGGGGCCGCTGCACCCGGTGCCGGGCATGCCGGCGACCTACTGCACCGAGCAGCAGGGCGTGCCCGGGCCGTGGCACGAGCGGCTGCCGCACTTCCGGGCGGAGTTCACGCCGAGCAGCGGGGAGGAGATCCAGTCGGAGTATCTGCTGCCGCGGTCGACCGCGGTCGATGCACTGTATGCAATCGACGGTATCCGGTCGACGGTCGCCGGTGTACTGCAGACCTGCGAGGTGCGGACGGTCGCCGCCGACGCGCAGTGGCTCAGCCCGGCGCACGGGCGGGACTCGGTCGCGCTGCACTTCACCTGGGTGCGGGACGAGGCGGCCGTACGGCCGGTGGTACGGCGGCTGGAGGAGGCGCTGGCGCCGTTCGAACCGCGCCCGCACTGGGGGAAGGTGTACGACATCCCGTCGACGGTCGTCCGTGGACGGTATGCACGCCTCGACGACTTCCGGACCCTCGCCCGCTCCCTCGACCCGGCCGGCATCTTCACCAACGCCTTCGTACGAAACCTGCTCGACGACTGACGGAGGCCTCCCGCTCTCGGACTCCCGCCGCTTCCTCCACCCCCTTTCCTAACCCCTTGTCGAAAGTCCCTCCCAGCCCCTAGCCTGGCGCCCGCGCCGGTGCTCGACGTGGCATCGGCCCGGCCTGGACGGGAGGGAGGGGCAGCCGCGTGAAGCGCACATCACGTGACATCCGCACCGCGAACCGCTACGAGGTGCTGCGCCAGATCATCGCCGAATCCCCGACGTCCCGGCAGGAGTTGGCCGCCGCCACCGGGCTGAGCCTGGCCACGGTCGCCACGCTCGTCGGCGAGCTGCTGGACCTGCGCATGATCACCGAGGTCGGGTTCGAGGACTCATCCGGCGGCCGGCCGCGCGGCCTGGTCGCCGTCAACGCGTCGGGCGGTGCGCTGATCGGCGTGGACATCGCCGAGACGTACGTCCACGTCGAACTGTTCGACCTTGCCCTGAACGTGCTGGCCCGCGCCGAGGAGGACATACGGCCGGGTGAGAGCCGCCCGGAGCGGGTGGTCGGCCATGTGGCCGCCGCCGTCGGCTCGGTCGTCGCCCAGGCCGGGGTCGAGGCGGCGCGCGTCCTCGGCGTCGGGGTGAGCGTGCCGGGCCAGGTGGACCGGGACACCGGCGTCGCCGTGTACGCCCCCAACTTCGACTGGCGCGACGTACCGCTGCTCGACCTGCTCGCCGAGCACATCACCTTCCCGCTGTACCTGGACAACCCGCTGCGCGCCTGCACGGTGGCCGAGCTGTGGTTCGGGGCGGCGCGGGGCCGCGGGGACGCCGTGGTGGTGAACCTCGGCACCGGGGTCGGCGCCGGGCTGGCCCTCGGCGGCGGGCTGCACCGGGGCGTGAGCAACAGTGCCGGCGAGTGGGGGCACACCACGCTCGTGCTCGACGGACGGCTGTGCCACTGCGGCGACCACGGCTGTGTCGAGACGTACGTCGGCGCCCCCGGCATCATGCAGAACCTGCGCGAACTGAGCCCTCGGTCCGCCCTGTTGCACCCCGAGGACCAGACCGCCACCATCGCCGCGCTGGCCCGTGCGGTCGCCGCGAACGACCCCGTCGCGGTCAAGGTCGTCCAGGACACCGCCCGTTACCTCGGCGCCGGTGTCTCCGATCTGATCAACCTCCTCAACCCCGAAGTGGTCGTGCTCAGCAGCTGGGTGGCCTCCCGGCTGGGCGAGCCGCTGCTGGACGAGGTCCGCCGGGCCGTCGCCCGGCACGCGCTGCGCCGGCCGCTGGCTGCCACCGAGATCGTCCTCTCCCCGATCCCCACCGACCCGGTGTCCCTCGGCGCGGCCACGTTCGCGCTGGAGGGCGCGCTGCAGTCCGTCGGGCTGCGGGGCTCGAAGCGTCCCTCGAAAGAAACGAACACGCAGGCGGGCACCGGCAACGGCATCACCGACGACACCATCAGGCGCACCACCCCCGCAAGGAGCCGTACCGCACCGCCTTCATGACGACGGAAGGGTTGCACGTGTCTCAGCCCCGCACCGCTCACCTCCGCGCAAGGTCCCTGCTGATGGCGGTCCCGGCCGCGCTGGCCGTCACCGCGGCCCTGCTCACCGCCCCGGCCGCGGGTGCCACCGACGCCCCGGCCGCCGCGGAGGTCTCCCCGCACGCCGCCCAGACGATCGACGACATCGGCGTCTCGGGCGCCTGGTGGGTCAACGACCTCCAGCACTTCGACCCCGCGGTCCAGGCCCGGGTCGCCCGGCTCCTCTTCTCCCCGCAGGGGCTGGACCTGAGCGCGTACCGCTACAACATCGGCGGCGGCGGTACCGCGGTCACCACCCCCGCACGCGCCGCCGAGGACTTCCTCGCACCCGACGGCTCCTACGACTGGAGCAGGGACGAGGGCGGCCGCACGTTCCTCACGTACGCCGCGCGGTACGGCGTCGAGGACCTGATCGGCTTCGTCAACAGCGCCCCCGCCCGGTGGACGACGAACGGCAAGAGCTGCGGCGGCCGGCTGAAGGCGGAGAACGAGGCCGACTTCGCCACGTACGTCGCGGACGTCACGGACCACTTCGCGCGCCAGGGCGTGAAGTTCGACTACATCAGCCCGTTCAACGAGCCGGACAACAGCTTCGCCGACTGCGGCCAGGAAGGCATGCCGGTCCCGGTCGAGCAGCGTGACGACATCGTGCGCGCGCTGGGCGCCGAGCAGCGGGCCCGGCACCTGAAGACCGGCATCATCGCGGACGAGTCGAGCCGGACGACGCAGTTCACCGGCGAAGTGCCGCAGTGGATCGCGCAGCCGGGCACCGCGCCGTACGTGTCCAAGCTGGCGCACCACACGTACGACAACCCCGACGACGGTCGGCTCGGCAACGTCTACGAGACGTCGAAGTCGGTCGGCAAGACGTCCTGGGCCACCGAGATCTGCTGCTTCGGCAAGGGCGGCACGGGCTGGAACCAGGAGTACGACCCGACCATCGACAACGCCCTGCTGATGTCGAGGATCGTCTACAAGGACTTCGCGACCTCGCACGACTCGGCGTTCCAGTGGTGGGTGGCGCTCGCCGGCGGCTACGGCGGCGACCCGGCCACGAAGAACGACGAGGGCTGGAACGACGGCCTGATCTACTACGACCCCGACTACGCGTCGAACGGCGACCAGAAGCTGTACTTCACCAAGCGGTACTACGCGCTGGGCCAGTACAGCAAGTTCGTCCGGCCCGGCGCGGTCGCGCACAACGTCACGGGGGCACCGGCGGGCGTGGAGGTGTCGGCGTACGACCGCGACGGCAGGTGGGTCGTCGTGGTCAACAACCACAACACCACGGGCACGGCCCTGAATCTGCACTTCAACAGCGCGACCCCGGTGCGGTCGGCACAGGCGGTACGGACCTCCGCCGACGAGGACTGGGCGAAGGTCGCCGAACCGTCGGTCAGCGGCGGATCCCTGTCCGCCACCCTCGCGCCCCGCTCGATCACGACGTACGTCCTCGACCAGAAGGGTCACGGCAGTTCGGCGCTGACCGGCGCGCTGGCGGGGCGGCAGTCGGGCAAGTGCCTGACCGCCGACGCCGCCGGGGCCGCGATCGCCTCCTGCACGGGCGCGCCGGGCCAGTCCTGGACGTACGACGCGCGGGGCACCCTGAAGGGCGTCAACGGCTATCTGACGGCCGGTGGTTCAGGGCCGGTGACCAGCGGCACGGCCACCGGTGACGGGACGCAGCGCTGGCTGCTCAACTCCGACGGGCAGATCGTGAACGAGGCGTCGGGCAAGTGCCTCGACGTCAGCGGACAGGGGACCGCCGACGGCAGCACGGTGATCCTGTACAGCTGCAACGGCGGTCCCAACGAGGCCTGGTCCAGGCAGTAGCGCACCCCGCCCCCGCACCGAGGGCCGCCGGGCACCTGAGCCGCAGCCGCATTCCGGCAGACAACGACGTCAGCATGCCGGCACCGAGCACCAGCAACGAGGAGACCGATGTCCTTGCGCACCCGCACCGCGACCGACTACGTCGAGGACGTCTCACCGGGCACCGGGGCACTGCCGCCCCGCGCCTGGTACGCGTCCTCGGACGCCGTGTCCCTGTCCCTGAACGGAAGCTGGCGCTTCCGGCTGTCGCCGACCGCCGACGCCGAGGACGACTCCTTCGCCACGGAGGGGTACGACGCCGGTGACTGGGCGCAGATCGCGGTCCCCGGCCACTGGGTCCTCCAGGGGCACGGCTCCCCGATCTACACCAACCACCTCTACCCGTTCCCGGTGGACCCGCCGCGGGTGCCCACCGAGAACCCGACCGGCGACCATCTGCGGGTCTTCGACCTGCCGCAGGACTGGCCCGAGCTCACCGAGGGCGGAGCCGTACTGCGCTTCGACGGGGTGGAGTCCTGCGCCCGCGTGTGGCTGAACGGCACGGACCTCGGCGAGTTCAAGGGCTCCCGGCTGCCGCACGAGTTCGCGGTCGGCCATCTGCTGAAGACTGTCGGCAATGTACTGGCGGTCCGGGTCCACCAGTGGTCGGCGGGCTCGTACCTGGAGGACCAGGACCAGTGGTGGCTGCCCGGGATCTTCCGGGACGTCACCCTGCTGCACCGCCCGGCGGGCAGCGCCCACGACTTCTTCGTGCACGCGTCCTACGACCACCTGGCCGGCACCGGCACCCTGCGGGTCGACTCCGGCGTGGACGGCCGGGTCACCGTCCCGGACCTCGGCATCGACATGGCGACCGGCGACAGCGTGACCGTGCCCGTCGAACCGTGGTCGGCGGAGACACCGCGGCTGTACACGGGCGAGCTGGCCACCGAGGGCGAGCGGGTGCCGCTGCGCGTCGGTTTCCGTACCGTGGAGCAGGCCGACGGCCTGATCAAGGTCAACGGCACGCCCGTGCTCTTCCGGGGCGTCAACCGGCACGAATGGCACCCGGAGAAGGGACGCGCCCTCGACCTCGCCACCATGCGCGAGGACGTGCTGCTGATGAAGCGGCACAACATCAACGCCGTCCGCACCTCGCACTATCCGCCGCACCCCGCCTTCCTCGACCTGTGCGACGCGTACGGGCTGTGGGTGATCGACGAGTGCGACCTGGAGACCCACGGGTTCACCGAGCAGGCCTGGCGGGACAACCCCGTCGACGACGACCGCTGGACCCCGGCCCTGCTGGACCGGGCGGCCCGCACCGTCGAGCGGGACAAGAACCATCCCTCGGTGGTGATCTGGTCCCTCGGCAACGAGGCCGGCACCGGACGCGGTCTGACCGCGATGGCCGAGTGGATCCACGGCCGTGACCCCTCCCGGCCGGTGCACTACGAGGGCGACCTCACCTGCCGCGACACGGACGTGTACTCACGGATGTACGCCGACCACGCCGAGGTCGAGCGGATCGGCCAGGGCCTGGACGGCGGGCCCGGGAAACGCCGTGAACTCCCCTTCATCCTCTGCGAGTACGGTCACGCCATGGGCAACGGCCCCGGCGGACTCGCCGACTACCAGCGGCTGTTCGAGACGTACGACCGGCTGCAGGGCGGATTCGTCTGGGAGTGGATCGACCACGGCATCGCGCATCCGGAACTGGGCTACGCCTACGGCGGCGACTTCGGCGAGGAGCTGCACGACGGCAACTTCGTCTGCGACGGCCTGCTCTTCCCGGACCGGCGGCCCTCTCCCGGCCTGGTCGAGTACAAGAAGGTCATCGAGCCGGTCGGCATCGCGGGCGACGGCACGGACGGCACGGTCCGCGTCACCAACAAGTACGACTTCGCCGACCTGTCGGCGCTGGACTTCGTCTGGTCGTACCAGGTCGACGGGGAGACCGTGGACTCCGGCACCCTGGCGGTGCCCGCGCTGGCGCCCGGCGAGTCCGCCGACGTCAAACTGCCCGCACCGCCCGCCGGCGCGCCGGCCGGCGAGGCCCACTGGACGGTCCGGGCCGTGCCGGCCGCGGACACCTCGTGGGCGCCGAAGGACCACGTCGTCGCCTGGGGCCAGGTCCGGGTGTCCGAGCGCCGGGTGCCGTCGCTCGCGGCGACCGCCCGGCCGGAGCCCGGCGACGGCGTGATCAGGCTCGGGCCGGGCACCTTCGACGCCCGCACCGGCGCCCTGACGTCCGTCGGTTCCGTGGGCGTGTCGGGTCTGCGCCTCGACGTGTGGCGGGCCACCACCGACAACGACGACGGCGCCGCCTGGCAGTCCGACCTCCGCTACGGCCTGCTGTGGCGCAAGCTGGGCCTGCACCGGATGCGGCACCGGCTGGACGCGGTCGAGGTCGGCGAGGACGCGCTGACCGTCCGCACCCGGGTGGCGCCGGCCGCGCGGGACATGGGGTTGTCGACGGTATACCGCTGGACGTCGGACGGCGACCGTCTGCGGTTGACCGTATGCACCATCCCGGACGGTGACTGGAGCGTCCCCCTCCCCCGGCTCGGCATCCGCTTCGGACTGTCGGCCGCCGACCGTGTGCAGTGGTACGGCGGCGGGCCCGGTGAGGCGTATCCGGACACCAGGATGGCGTCTGCGATCGGCCGTTGGCAGTCGACCGTGGACGGTATGCAGACGCCGTACGTCCGTCCCCAGGAGAACGGCGCCCGCATCGACGTCCGCTGGGCCGAGCTCGGCGGTCTGCGGATCGAGGGCGACCCGGCGTTCTTCCTCACGGCCCGTCGCTGGACCACCGAGCAGCTGGACGCGGCCACCCACCGCACGGATCTGGTGCCCGGCGCCGCGTCCGGCAGCGGGTCCGCCGCGGGGGTCTGGGTCAACCTCGACCACGGCCAGCACGGCATCGGCTCCCAGTCCTGCGGCCCGGCCCCGCTGCCGCAGTACCACCTGCGGGCCGAGCCCGCGGAGTTCTCCTTCGTCTTCTCGCGGACCGGCTGACCGACCGGCACACTCCTGGCGCACCCCGCGGCCGGCCGGCTCTCCACCCGGCCGGCCTTGGACGCGCCGTGCGCAGGCTGTCGCCCTCGTCGGCGCCGGCGACGGGGCACCGGCGCCGGAGGTCAGGCCGTGCGGATCGGGGTGAGCAGGGCCGCGAGGGCGATGAGGACGCACGCGCCCCCCGCGGTCAGGGCTGCCGGTGTGGTGCCCCACTGTTCGGCGGCCCAGGTGAGGAGAGCGGCGCCGACGGGGGCCGCGGAGTACTGCAGGGTCCAGTAGGCGGAGGTGACCCTGCCGAGCAGGCGCTCGGGGGTGACCTCCTGGCGCAGGGACATCGAGCACGTGCCCGCGATGCCGGCGCCGGCCAGGAAGGCGGCGCTGAGCACGGCGACCCCGGACACCGTGCGGACCGGGCCCAGGGCGGCGCAGACCAGTCCGCACAGTGCGATCGCGCCGATCCAGGTGGGTCCGAAGCCGAGCAGGCGGCGGACGCGGGCGACGAGCAGGGAACCGGCGATAGTGCCGACCGCGCCTGCCGCCATGACGGTGCCCACGGTGCCGTCGTCGTGGCCGAGATCGTGCTTGAGGTGGTAGATGACCAGGTCGGTCAGGCCGAGGGTAAGGAAGCTGAAGCCGAACAGCAGCACGGTGAGCGCGCGCAGCAGCGGGTGCCGGCGCAGGAACGAGATCCCGGTGCGCAGGTCCTCGCGGACGGTGCGACCACCCGGGGCGGGTGTGTCGTCGCCGGTCCGCGCGCCCAGTCGTACTCCTCGCAGACAGAGGGCGGAGACCGCGAAGCTGGCCGCGTCGACGGCGATGGCCGTGGCAGGACCGGTCCGGGCGGCGACCAGGCCCGCGCACAGCGGTCCGAGCACGCCGGCCGCCGCCGCGGTGGCGTTCAGCAGGCCGTTGGCCTCGGTGAGACGGGCGGTGCCGACGAGGCCGCGGACGACGGTGACGTAACCGACCGCGAAGAACATGCCGACGGCCTCGCAGACGGGCAGCACCGCGTACAGCAGCCAGATGTGGGGGTCGAACGCCCACACGAGCGGGATCAGGCCGTAGAGCGCCATGCGGACGAGGTCGCAGCCGATGAGGAGCCGGCGCCGGTCCACCCGGTCCACCACGGTGCCGGCGAAGACCGCGGCGAGGACGGCGGCGGCCCCGCCCACTGCGGTCAGCAACCCCATGCGGGCCACCGACCCGGTGGTCTCCAGGACCAGCAGGGGCAGGGCGATCAGGGCGAAGGAGTCGCCGAGCACGGAGAGGGTCTGCGCGACCCAGAAGACGGTGAAGTCTCCTTGCCGCCAAAGGGGTTGGGATCCGTCACGGTCAGACGCGTTCGCCGGTCTGCCCGTTCCTCGCTTCACTCGCTTCTCTCGTTTCACCGTTCCCCCCTTCGCAGCGTCCGGCCACCTTAAGCCGCCGGGCCCGGCCGGGAGGACGCCGCTTCCGTTGCCCGTCCCTTCGGGCGACGGATCGTCAGTTTCCCGATTCCTGGTGTACCTAGGCTGTAACCTAGGATGACTAGGAAACTGAGGGAAGGGCAGACGCCATGGCCAGAGCGGGCCTCACCGCCGACCGCGTCGTCGCGGCCGCCGCCGAACTCGCCGACGAGGCCGGGTTCGAGAACGTCACCCTGTCCGCGCTGGCCCGCCGCTTCGGCGTGAAGGACGCGAGCCTGTACTCGCACGTCCGGGGCCTGGACGACCTGCGCTCCCGGCTGGCGCTGCGCGCGGGCGGTGAGCTGATCGACCGGATCGCGGTGGCCGTGGCGGGCCGCGCGGGCAAGGACGCGCTGGCCGCCTTCGCCGACGCCTACCGCGCCTACTCCCTAGAGCACCCCGGCCGGTACGCCGCCACCCAGATCCGCATCGACCAGTCCCTGATCGCCGACTCCCCGGCGCTGCGCCGCACCGCCGAGATCACCTACGGGATGCTGCGCGGTTACGGCCTCGGAGAACCGGACCTGACGGACGCCGTGCGCCTGCTGCGCAGCACCTTCCACGGCTACTGCGTCCTGGAGTCCGCCGGCGGCTTCGGCGCGGACCGGGACGTACGGGCGTCCTGGGAGAAGGCGATCGACGCCCTGCACCTGACCCTCGTCCACTGGCCGCGCGAGACGACCGGAGAAGACCGACGATGACCGAACCGCCCTTCCACGACATCACCGGCAGCGGCCCCGTGCTGCTGATCGTCCCGGGCGGTGCCGGGCACCCCATGGGGCTCGGGCCGCTGACCGAGCGGCTGGCGTCGGGCTTCACCGTGGTGACGTACGACCCGCTCGGCCTCGCCCACGGCCGGCTCGGGAAACCGGTGCCCGAGCAGCGCGTGGCCGACTGGAGCGACGGGGCGCACCGGGTGCTGGAGGCGGTGCTGCCCGCCGGCGAGTCCGCGTACGTGTTCGGGACCAGTTCCGGCGGTATCGCGGCCTTGGAGCTGCTCGCCCGGCATCCGGAGCGGCTGGCCCATGTGGTCGCGCACGAGCCGCCGTGCGTGACACTGCTGCCGGACGGCGCAGAGCGGCGGGCCGAGCTGATCGACCACCTGGACGGGCCCGAACGGCCGCCCGCTCAGGGTGAGTCGGCCACCCCGATGGGGGTCTTTCTGGCCCGTGTGCTGCGCCCGTTCAGCGCCCATGTGCCCGCCTTCACCGCGGACCCCGGCCGGCTGAGCCTCGTGGCCGGCTCCGACTCGCGGGGTCAACTCCTCCACCGGACGACGGAAGTCCTCGCCGAACGGCTGGGCGGCGCGTTCGCGGAGTTCCCGGGCGGGCATCTGGGCACACTGGATCACCCGGTGGAGTTCGCCGACCTGCTCGCCGAGACGCTGCGCTCCAGCGCGCGGACCTCGGCGTAGGAGGGGGTCGTACCGGCGGGGGCGCGTCCCTCGGCGATGTCGGCCACCGCGTCCAGTGCCGCGCCGAGCGCCCGCCGGTACAGCAGTGAACCGAGACTGACCCGGCGGACGCCGAGGTCGGCGAGCTGGCGGACGGTCGGCCCGGCAGGCGAGTAGAGGATGTTGAGCGGCGCCCCGAGGTGACGTACGAGGGCGGCGATCCGGTCCGGGTCGGTCAGCCCGGGCACGAACAGCCCGTCGGCACCGGCCTGCTGGTAGACGTCGAGCCGCCGCCGAGTCTCCCGTTCGTCTCCGTCGCCCGACCAGTAGGTGTCGGTTCGGGCGTTGACGAACAACTCCGGTACGGCCGCCTTCACGGCGGAGATCTTCGCGGCGTGCCGGTCGCTCGGCCCCAGACCGTCCTCGAGATTGATGCCGGCCACCCCCACGGCCCACAACTGCCGTGCCAGCTCGGCCGCGTCGTCCGGATCCTCACTGAAGCCGGCCTCTGCGTCGACCGAGAGGAGGTACGGCTCCGAGCCGAGCGCCGTCGCGAGGTCCAGCGTGCGCTCGCGGGTCGCCGCCTCCCCGTCGGGCAGGCCGACCGCCGCCGCCACGGCGAGGCTCGTCGTGCCGATCGCGGGAAAGCCCCGGGCGGCGAGGGCGGCGGCCGAGGCGTGGTCCCAGGCGTTGGGCAACAGCAGGGGCTCGCCCGGGCGGTGGTGGAGTCCGGCGAAGGACGTCACGGTGGGGTCTGCGGTCATACGGTCAGGCTAGGCACGGGACTGTTCGGCGCCGACCTAACCATGCCGGCCGTATACCGGCTACCGGCTACCGGCTACCGGCTACCGGCTACCGGCTACGACAGGATGACCACGGGATACAGCCTGCCGGCGAGTGAAGATCGCATACAGGCTCCGGACCACCGGCGACCGCATCCTGCATACCGACTACGGTCGGCCGAAGCCCCCCCCTCGGGCGTCCCACTACCCCTCACGCTCCCCCGCACTCCGCTCCACACAGAACTCGTTGCCCTCGGGATCGGCGAGGACCGCCCACCCCGTGCCGTCGGCCTTCCGCCGGTCGTCGACCAGGGTGGCGCCCAGCCCGAGCAGGCGCTCGACCTCAGCGTCCCGGCCGTGGTCCTGCGGCTGGAGATCGAGGTGGAGGCGGTTCTTGACGGACTTGGCGTCCGGCACGGTGACGAAGAGCAGACCCGCGCCCTCGATCAGCGCCATCTCGTCACCCGGATGATCGTCCTCGTGCAGGGGTTCGCCCAGCACCCTCGACCAGAAGGTACCGAGGGCGTAGGCGTCGGCGCAGTCGATCGTCACATGGCGGATCCGGGAGGTCATGCCGGGATTCTCACGGACAGCCGCGCCGCACGGCAACGTGCGTCGCAACCATTTCCGGCCTACGCCCATCTCCTCCCCCCTCCCGTCGCCTCCCCTCCTTCGCCAAGGCAAGCTCACCGGACCGTCACCGACCACCCCGCGTCCGCTGATCGCCCGTCCGGCTCCGTGAACCGGATAGCGCGGGCCGCGCCGGACGCCCAGCCGACGCTCAGCTCGTAGCCGTCGCGCATCCGCACGTCCACCAGGTCCGTGAGGGGGCGGGGATCCGGTTCACCGGTCAGTCGGGCGAGCGCCACGAACAGGGTGGCCTCGGCCGTGCCCGTCTGCCCGGCCAGGTCTTCCGACAGGCCGGAGACGGGGGTGAGTTCGCACCGGAGCCCGGCGAGCCCGTCCCGCACCGCGGCCCAGCCCGTGATCCGCACCGGGGTCCCGGGCGGGGCACCGGCGACGAGGTGGGCCCGCACCTCCACCGCGCCCTCGGCGAGCACGAGGCTGGTCACGGTGATGCCTTCGCGCACGGCGTGCCGGGAGGCGATCCAGCCCTCGCCGGTGCCCAGCGGTTCGATCCCGGTACGGCTCGGGTCGCCGTCGACGATCACGCTGTTGTCGTACGTCGCCGTGGGCACGGTGGCCGTGGAGTAGGCGAGGCGCGTGTAGTAGGGGTCGTAGCGGGCGTCCTCGCTGCCGTGGTTGTGCAGCCGGACCAGTCCGTCGGAACGGGTGGACTGCAGCAGCCAGTTGGGGACGGGTACGGGCCGTACCACGTCGGCGCGTTCGGCCGGGCCGGGTTGCTCCGGGGCCGTCCACACCTCGTGCTCGGCGGGCAGCAGCAGGCCGAGGAAACCCTTGCTCGCCCAGTACGGGGAGGCCGGGCCCGAGTAGTTCTGGACGACCGACTCGTCGGGGCCGAGCCAGCCGAGCGGGAGCAGGCCCCGTCGGTCGACCGCGCCGCCGTCGAGGAAGTACCGGAGCGCACCGGAGGCCAGGCGCCGGGTCTCCCCCGGGGGCAGCGGCGTGTGCCCGGTGAGGGCGCCGAGCCAGAGCGGGGCCGCGGTCGCGAAGCGGTAGGTCAGGGAGCGGCCCTGGTGCAGCGGGGCGCCGTCGGCGCCGAACAGGTGGGCGTAGTCGACGAGATGGGAGTGGAGCCGGCCGCCGTAGAGGTCGAGGAGGTCCTGGTCGCCGGACAGCCAGGCGTGCAGCACCGGGTAGAGGTGCATGGCCCAGCCGTTGTAGTAGTCGAATTTGCGGCCGTCGCCGTCGGTGTACCAGCCGTGGCCGAGGTACCAGCCCTCGATCCGTTCCAGGCCGTGGTCGACGGCCTTGCGCGCCGCGTCCGTGCGGTAGCCGATGTCCTGCAGGAATCCGCCGACGGTGACGGGGAAGAGTTCCCAGTTGCACGGCCATGCCTCGGCGGTGAGTGCGTCCGCCAGCCAGGCCGCCGTCCGCTCGCGTACCGGGTCGTCCAGACGGTCCCACAGCAGCGGCCGGGTCAGCCGGAGGGCGAGCGCGATCGAGGCGGCCTCGACGAGCGGCTGACCGCGGTGTCCGATGTGCGGCCAGACGCCGCCGGGGCCGGTCGCGAGGCCGTCGGCGTACCGGCCGAGGGCGGTCTCGTCGCGGCGGAAGGCGGCGAGCAGCAGGGTGCGGGCGTATCCCTCCAGGCCGTCGGAGAGGTGGCCGGAGTGGCTCACGTGGTCGCCGGGGAGGTGGTAGAGGGCGCGGTCGGGGGTGGCGTAGGGCTCCACGGCGGCCAGCAGGGCGTCGGCGGCGGCTTCCCAGTGGGCGCGGGTGTAGCCGGTCAGGGGGCTGGAGTCGCGGTCGTCGGGGGGCAGTTGGATCACGGCGGTGGCTGTCCTTCCTGGCGGTGCCCGGGGCGCCCCGGTTCCGGTGGGGGCGACAAGGGCTCGTCCCGTCCGCACGATGCCTTCGGGAACCGGATGCTGGGTGAGGAGCGGTCGCGGACCAGGCGCGCCGCGCAGGCGGTCGCGCCGTGTGCCATCTCATCGGCGTCCGGCCGGGGACATGGCGTTTCCCAGGCTCAGTCCGGCTTCGGCCGGGACCGCAAGCGCTGCATCTGGGCGTGGCTGAGGTCGTGTGCCCGTCGCATGTGCCGGGTGATCACCTCGAGTTCGTCCTCGGTGTGATCGTCGAGGAGGGCCTGCCAGGTCTGGCCGAGGTCGTCCCATACCGCGGTGACCCGGGCGATGCGCTCCGGCACCGGACTGACCAGCACGCGACGGCGGTCCTGCGGGTCGGGGGCGCGGAGCACGTAGCCGCCGCGTTCGAGCCGGTCGACCAGGCGTGTGGCCGAGCCGGTGGTCAGGCCCGTCATGTCGGCGATCTGCTTGACCGTGAGGGGCCCGGGCTCTGCGGTCAGCAGGCTCAGACACTGCACGTCGGTGGGGTGCAGTCCGAGATGGTCGGCGATGGCCTGGTTGAACAGCACGTAGGCCGCCAGGTAGCGGCGGGACTCCTTCGAC
The DNA here is from genome assembly GCF_040682635.1 of Streptomyces sp. NPDC051133. Taxonomy (NCBI): domain Bacteria; kingdom Bacillati; phylum Actinomycetota; class Actinomycetes; order Kitasatosporales; family Streptomycetaceae; genus Streptomyces; species Streptomyces sp. NPDC051133. Next base: position 58,955 of record NZ_JBFBBK010000029.1, on the reverse strand, counting down.
AACTCCTCGTACAGCCGGGCCCGACGTGAGTCTGTCATCTGGATCACACTCCCAATCGCTGCGCGACGCAGCAATCTTCCCTAGTCTTCTGCGTGGCGCAGTTAATGCGTCACGCAGCAATACTACCAAGGGGAGAATCATGCTCACCGTCGCCGTCACCGGAGCCACCGGAGCCCAGGGCGGAGCCACCGCCCGCGCCCTGCTGGCAGCTGGACACCGGGTGCGCGCACTCACCCGCCGTCCCGACTCGCCCGCGGCCCACACATTGCGCGGCCTCGGTGCCGAGGTGCGCCATGCCGACTTCGACGACCGCCCGTCGCTGGAGACCGCCCTCACCGGAGCGGACTCCCTCTTCGCGGTCACCACCCCGTTCGGCACCGACACCGCGACCGAAGTCCGGCAGGGCAAGGCCCTGGTCGATGCCGCGGCAGAGGCCGGCCTCGGACACATCGTGTTCACGTCCGCCGCCCACGCCGACCGGCGCACGGGCGTCCCGCATTACGAGAGCAAGCGCCTGATCGAACGGCACCTGCGTGCAGCCGGGGTGCCCTGGACAGTGATCGCCCCGGCGGCGTTCATGGACAACTACGCCGACGGCTGGACCCTCGACGGGCTGCGCGACGGCACCTTCGCCTGGCCCATGCCCGTCGACCGGCCCCTCACGCTCATCCCCGCCGCCGACATCGGCGCGTTCGCCGCGCTGTCCCTCCAGCGCCGTGACGACTTCGCCGGCCACCGCATCGACATCGCCTCCGACGAGTGCACCCCCGGCCAGATGGCGGAGATCCTGGAGACCGTCATCGGCCTCCCGGTCGCCCATCAGGAAGTACCCCTGGCCTACGTCCGGACCCGATCGGCCGACCTGGCAGACATGTTCGAGTACTTCACCACCGTCGGCCTCGACGTCGACGTCACCGGGCTACGACGTGACCACCCCGATATCAGGTGGCACAGCTTCACCGACTGGGCCGTCGCCCAGGACTGGCCCGCCCTCCTGTCCCACACGCCCACGCCCCAGTGACATATACGCCGGCGGCTGTGGCCCGGGGCCGGCCACGTCCGCGGGTTTCCACCGGCAACGCCCCTCGCCTCGCGCACTTCGGCGCGCCGACACCGCCATGCCGGCGGCCACCGACTCACACCGTTGCCCGGTTGAGGCCGGACACACAGTAAACCAGCGAAGGAGCACGCTCATGAAACCGATCGGCTACTGGCTCAACCGCGCCGACAAGGCCCTCACCTGCTACATGAACGGCATGCTGGAGGAGTTCGGCCTCACCCGAATCGCCTGGCAGGTCCTTAACGTCATCCAGGACAGCCCCGAGGTCACCGACACCGAAGTCCTGTCGGCCCTCGCCGCCAATGCCGACATCGCCACGCCGGCCGGCGCCGTCGACACCGTTGTCGCCGACGGCTGGGCGGACCGCCCCGCACCGAACCGGCTCGCCCTCACGCCTGATGGCCGCCGGCGCCTCACCGACGTGGCCGCGCGCGTCGACGCGTTCCGCGAGCTGTCCATGACCGGGATCTCCGTGGACGAGTACCGCACAGCCGTCCGCGTCCTGGAACGCATGAGCCACAACCTTGACGTGGCGACGAGCGCCGAAACCCCTTGCCTAATGGTCAAGAATCGTTGACCATTGCTCGCATGGCTACCGATGATCTGCCCGAGACGTTTCACGTCACCACGGACGAACAGCTGCGCGCCGTCTCCAATCTCACGCGTCACCGGATCATGGCCGTGCTCCGCTTCGAGCCGGCGACGATCACGCAGATCGCCGAGCGGGTCGGCCTCGCGAAGGGGAGTTCCAGCTATCACGTGCGGCTGCTGGAGCGGGCCGGCCTGGTGAAGGTGGTGCGGACACGGAAAGTGCGGGGGGTCACCGAGCGGTACTACGCGATGGCCGCACGGTCGATCGAGCTGCCGGATCCCGGGGTGGGGCAGCCCGATGTCCTGATGCGGCATGCGGTGGCGGACCTGGAGGCATCGCCGGCGGATGGCGAGCGGTACGTACGGATGGCCCATCTGCGCCTCACCGACGAGCAGTTCGCGCAGCTCGGTGCCCGGTTGGAGGCACTGGCGGACGAGTACCGGGCGCTGTCCGATCCGTCGCTGCCGGACGTGTCGCTCGCCTTCGCACTGTTCAGGCCGGCGCCGCGCGAGCAGGCAGAGGGGGACTCCAAGTGACGCCTACCGACGCGAAGTTGCCGGCCGGATTCGGACGACTGTGGACCGCTCAGACGATCTCCTCGCTCGGTGACGGGGTGATGCAGGCCGCACTGCCGCTGCTCGCGCTGACGTTGACGCGGGATCCGATGGCGCTCGCCGTCGTCACGGCCGCCGGCACGCTGCCGTGGCTGCTCTTCGGCCTGCTCGGCGGTGCGCTGGTGGACCGCTGGGACCGCCGGCGCACGATGTGGGTCATGGACGCGGCGCGTGCGATGCTGCTCGCGATACCGGCGGCAGCGGCAGCGCTCGACGTGCTGAGCATTCCGCTGCTCACGGCCGTCGCCTTCCTGCTCGGCGTCGGCGGACTCTTCTTCGACACGGCCGCCACGGCCTATCTGCCGGATCTGCTCGGCCGCGCCCCCGCGCTCCTGGAGCGAGCCAACTCTCGCTTGCGCGGCGCCCAGACCGCCATGTCCGGCTTCGCGGGGCCACCCGCGGGCAGTGCACTGCTCGCACTCGGGCGGGCGGTTCCGCTGCTCGCCGACGCGGTGTCGTTCATGCTCTCCGCACTGCTCGTTCGGTCGCTTCCCGCCGTGCCCCGGCCCGTGCCGGAGGTCCGCGAGTCGCTGCTTCGGCAGGCGCGGGCCGGGGCCTCGTGCGTCTTCCGGGACCGGTTGCTGCTCGGGCTCGCGCTGCGCCCGGCGGTCGGGAACATCGCCTTCCTCGCTGTGGAGACCGTCCTCGCCCTCTTCGCGCACGACCGTCTCGGCATCGACACCTACGGCTTCGGGCTGCTCCTCACGGCGGAGGCAACCGGCGGTCTGCTCGGTTCGGGCATCGCCTCCTCCCTTGGCCGACGACTCGGCACCGGCACCGCACTGACCTGCACGGCCGCGATCGAAGGGCTTGCCATCCTGGGCCTGGCCGCTGCCCCGAACCCGTACGCGGCCGGGCTGGCGCTCGCCGTCTGCGGGGCCGGCATGGGCGCCACGATGGTGCTCGGGCCCTCCCTCCGGCAGGCGATCGTCCCGGCCCACCTCATGGGCCGGGTCGCCTCCACCTCCCGCATGCTGGCCATGTGCGCCGCCCCCATCGGGGCCTTCCTCGGCGGCTGGCTGGCCACCACCTACGACATCCGTACCCCGCTCTACGCCGCCGCCGTCCTCCTCCTGGCGATGACGGCCGTCACGGCGTCCATGACCAGCAACCGCCGGGTCGAAGCGGCACTGCGTGCCGCCACCCCGGCCGACGGTCCGGCTCCGGATCGCCCGGCATCCGAGGAACCCGCCCAGGAGACCGCACCCGACTTGCTGTGACGCCTCACGCGAAGGCGTCACAACGAGCCGGGCGCCGGTGCCGGACCGGATACTCCTCGACCTCGACCCCGACCTCTGGACGGCGGGGCCCGCCTCTGGACGCAGCGGCCCGGCCGTGGCCCGCTTCGACTAGCGTCGTGACCATGGCAAGCAACACCTCCCCCAGCCTCGCCGCAGCCCTCGCCGCCGGAACGGTCGTGCTCGACGGCGGTATGTCCAACCAACTGGAGTCCGCCGGGCACGACCTGAGCGACGAGCTGTGGTCGGCGCGGCTGCTCGCCGAGCGGCCGGAAGCGGTCGCCGAAGCGCACCTCTCCTACTACCTGGCGGGCGCGGACGTGGCCATCACCGCCAGCTACCAGGCCACCTTCGAGGGCTTCGCACGGCGCGGCCTCGGACGTGAGGAGGCCGCGCGGCTGCTCACGCTGAGCGTGGAACTGGCCCGCGAGGCGGCCCGGCAGGCCGGTAAGGCGGGCGTCGGGCGACCGCTGTGGGTGGCGGCCTCGGTCGGTCCGTACGGGGCGATGCTCGCCGACGGCTCCGAGTACCGGGGCCGGTACGGGCTGAGCGAGGACGGGCTGGAACGTTTCCACCGACCGCGTCTTGAGGTGCTGGCCGCCGCCGCACCGGACGTACTGGCGCTGGAGACCGTGCCCGATGCGGACGAGGGTGCCGCGCTGCTCCGTGCGGTACGTGGACTGGGGGTGCCGGCGTGGCTGTCGTACACGGTCGACGGTCGACGCACCCGCGCCGGACAGCCCCTTGAGGACGCCTTCGCCCCGGCCGCCGACGCGGACGAGGTGATCGCGGTCGGCGTGAACTGCTGCGCACCGGAGGACGTGGCGCCGGCGGTCGAGATCGCGGCCCGGGTGACCGGGAAGCCGGTCGTGGTCTACCCCAACAGCGGGGAGGCGTGGGACGCGGAGGCGCGGGCCTGGACGGGACGGACACGGTTCGGCGCCGAGCAGGTCGAGGCGTGGCGGGAGGCCGGGGCGCGGTTGATCGGAGGGTGCTGCCGGGTGGGGCCGGACGCGATCGCGTCGATCAGGGCGACGCTGGGACCGGGGGCGTGAGCATGCGGCGTGGTGAGCCTGGACCGAACAGACCGTCTGACGCCGCGCCGGTGACCGTTGGTTGCTTGGCGGTCCGTGCGGGGGGCGACCCTCGTGATGATGGTCGGCATGAGGGATGAGGTGGAGGGCCTGGGGCGCGAGAGCCGTCGAGGGTGGACGCCGCTGCACTTCGCGGCGGATGAGCAGGATGCCGCCGCTGCCGGTTCTCTCCTGGAAGCGGGTGCGCGGGTGGACGCCCCGGACGAGCAGGGCAATACGCCTTTGTGACAGGCGGTGGTCCGCCCGGGTCGTCCGCCGACCCCATACAGTCGACCGGCGACCGGCGACCGGCGACCGGCGACCGGCGACCGGCGACCGGCGACCGGCGACTGGCGACTGGCGACTGGCGACTGGCGACTGGCGACCGGATACCCGCTACCCGTAGGCGGTCAGTGCCGCCGCGCTGCCACGGACCGTCGCAGACGGCGGACCGCTGCCGCCAGTTCGGCCCCTGGAGCCCGGATCTGGGCGGAGGATGGCGGTTCCGGGGTGGCGGGCGCGGTCGACCAGAGGGCGACTTCCGCATCCCGTGGACCGTAGTCGGTATACGGCATACCGTCGCCGAAGATCCGCACCGGGTGCGAGGCGTCCCAGGCCTGCCAGCCGGGATCCCCGGTGGTCACGAACCGCACCCAGGCCCCGTGCATCGCATCGCCCAGTTCCTGCGGAGCACCCTCGCCGGCCAGCTTCTTCGATTCGGGCACGTCACCGGAGTCGAACACGAAGCCCAGCTCCAGAGCGTGGCAGGCGCCGAGTCCTGGGAGGAGGGACGGCCAGGCGAACTCGTAGAGGTGGCGGGAGCCGAGGCGGGTGTCGGCGAGGCGGTGCAGCGGGACCCGGAGCAGGTGGTCGGTGACGAGCTGGCCGACGGTCTCGGCGGTGCCGGCGTCAGGATGCAGGGTGCGGTAACCGCGTATCACCTCGTGCCCGCAGTGGCAGCGGGCCATGGCGCCGGCCAGGGCGACGGGGCCGAGCCGGTCCACGCGTTCGACCAGACCGCCGGGCACCAGCCACAGCCGGTACTCGTCCCGGGTCCAGCCCATGAGCAGGTCGACGCCCCGGCCGCCGTCGCCGTCGATCAGCGCCTTCAGCGGATCGCGGGGCACGAGGTCGCCGTCCACGACGATGCCGAACGCGGGCCCGCCGAGCACCGGACTGCTGAGTCGCCCGACCTCCACCTGGGTGCGCAGCAGCAGTTCGCGGTCGACGGTCGCGAAGGCCTCCGCGGTCGCGGGGATCTTCAGCCGGGCGGCCATGCGGCGCACCATCCGCCGCACCTTGTCCCGGTCCGAGACCTCGGGGGCGCCGCTCTGCAGGATCGCGCGCCGGATCATGCCCCGGGTCTGGGGGGCGGCGAGCAGGACGCCCGCGCTGATGGCACCGGCCGACTGCCCGCACAGGGTGATCCGGTCGGGGTCTCCGCCGAAGGCCCCGATGGTCTCGTGCACCCAGCGCAGGGCGGCGAGTTGGTCGCGCAGTCCGGGGTTCGGGGGCGCGTCCGGGAACAGTCCGTAGCCCTCCGCTCCCAACCGGTAGTTGACCGAGACGCAGACGACGCCGTCGCGGGCGAAGGTGCGGCCGTCGTAGACGGGGACGGCGGAGGATCCTCGGGTCAGGGCGCCGCCGTGCAGCCAGACCAGGACCGGGAGGCGGGCGCCGGGGCCCGGGTGCGGGGTCCAGACGTTCAGGTTGAGACAGTCGTCGCCGGGGATCACGGGGTCGGACAGGTACTGGGCGAACGCCTCGGAGTACGGCGGTTTCGGCGCGGTCGGCCCGAAGGCACGGGTGTCGCGGACCCCGTCCCAGGGCTCGGGCGGCTCGGGGGGCCGGAACCGTCGGGGGCCGAAGGGCGGAGCGCCGTACGGGATGCCCCGGAACACCGCGATTCCCTGCTCGTACCGGCCTTGTACGGCCCCGTGGGGTGTGCGGACCACGGGGCCCGTCCGATCTGCCGTCATCGCCCACCAGCCCTTCGCCGCGCTCGTGCACCGTGGCCCAGCCGAACGGCCGCACAGCCCGCGCCGTCGCACTGCTGCTCTGTACACATCAGAGCAGCACAGGGCGCGGATGTATTCCGGTGCACGGGTCCGACGCTGCGCCGTTCGGGGTATCCCCGTAGGCGGAGCCGCGGTACGCGGTCGCCGTCGAGAACCTGGGCGGCACCTTCTACTTCCGGCCTGGCTTCTTCCGGCCCGGCTTCTCCCGGCCCCGGCTTCTCCCGGCCCCGGCTTCTCCCGGCCTGGCTTCTCCCAGGCCGCCGTCGAACGGCTCACGCGCCCGCGTCCGCCACCCGGCCGACCGATTGACCCCCGTTCCAGGCCGGAACTACGGTGAGAGCCGCCATCAGAAAACGCTTTCCACACACCGTCCCGCAGCCCCCATCCCCGTCGGGAGAGTCATGCCCAGCGCCCAGTTGCCCAGGGCCGTGTTCGCCATGGATCCGGTGCACCTTCCCCGGCTCTTCCCACCCCCGCTCATGGCCCGGCTGCGGCAGACGGCAGCGGTCGACCCCGCGCTCGTGGTGCGGGACCCCGCCGATCCCGCCGTCGCCGAGCCCCTGGCCGGCGCCGAGGTGCTGATCACCGGCTGGGGCTGTCCCCGGCTGGACGCGGGCGCCCTGGCAGCGGCGCCCCGGCTGCGTGCCGTGCTGCACGCCGCCGGCTCCGTCCGTGGGCTGATCGGCGACGCCCTGTGGGAGCGCGGGGTCACCGTCTCCAGCGCGGCGGCCGCCAATGCGGCTCCCGTCGCCGAGTACACGCTCGCCATGATCCTGCTCGCCGGGAAGGACGTCTTCGCGCACCGGGAGCGGTTCCGCGGCACGCACGCCCTGCCCGCCGCCGGTGAGATGTCGGCCGTCGGCAACATGGGACGCCGGGTCGGGATCATCGGCGCGTCCCGGGTGGGCCGACGGCTGCTGGAGCTGTTGCGTCCGCACGACTTCGAGGTCCTCCTGTGCGATCCGTACGTGCACGCTTCCGAGGCCGCCACCCTGGGTGCGGAACTGCTGCCGCTGGACGAGTTGTTGGCGCACAGCGACATCGTCAGCCTGCACGCGCCGGACCTCCCCGGGACGTACCGGATGCTCGGCCGTGAACGGCTCGCCCTGATCCGGGACGGCGGCACGCTGATCAACACCTCGCGCGGTGCGCTGATCGACCCGGACGCGCTCGCCGAGGAGTTGGTCTCCGGGCGGCTGCGGGCGGTCCTCGACGTCACCGAGCCGGAGCCGCTGCCCGCCGGTTCGCCGCTGTACCGGCTGCCGAACGTGTTCCTCACCCCGCACATCGCCGGCTCCCTCGGCAACGAGCTGGAGCGGCTCGGCCGGGTGGTCGTCGAGGAGCTGGAACGGCTGGCCGCCGGCCTGCCGCCGGCGTACGAGGTGCGGCACGCGGATCTGGTGCGGGTGGCGTGAGGCGAGTGGTCCACCGGAGGGACGTGCCCCGAGCCGGGGAACCGGCGTGCACGACCTGCTGGAGCTTCCCGAGCCGAGCCGCCGACCGCGGTGTCCGTGTGCTCGGACCGGATGGCGCTCGGGGTGTACGCGGCGTCGGCCGCTCGTGGAGATGGCGGCGACGGCGCTGCGGCCGCTGGTGCGGATGATGCGCGGGGAGCGCCCGGAGAGGACGCGGACGGAGCCGTCGACGCTGCCGGTGCGCCGGTCCGGCACGGGCGCGCCGCCCGCGGACCGGCCAACTGCGTGATCGTGCGCGCCCGTTCGGGCGCAGGGCGGTGACCGGGGGCAGCGACGGTTCGTTGCCCGGGCATGCACCCCACCATGCGCTCCACAGCGGCCCTCGCCGTGGCCGCGGTCGCTCTGGCCACCGTCTACGGCGCGGCGCACGCCCGTTGCCGTACCGTCGCGCCGCGTCAGCACCGCGCCACCGTGACCGCGCTCGTCGACGATCACGATCCGAAGGAGGACGTCGAGGTCGGTGAGGACGGCCGCCCCGATCTCGGCGAGGACTGAACGCGAGGACTGAACGGACGCCGACGGCCGGGCGCCTCCCGTGCGGGGAGGGGCCCGGCCGTCGCCGTGTGCGGTGCCGCCTTTCGGCGGTTCTCAGTCCTCCCCGTGCCGTTCGGCGGCTCCGACCAGGGCCTCCACGACGTCCACGGCGCTGCCGTCGTGGTCGCTGCCGGCGGTGCCTCTGCCGGTCTGGAGGTTGGCCGTGCGGTCCACTTCGAGCCACGAGTCGGCGTGCGAGTTGTCGATCACGGTGATCAGGCTGCCGGACGCGACCGCGGGTGCGGCTCCGGCGCCGAGGACGGCGGCGGCGACCGCGGCGGCCATCCCGATCCGGGGGACGAGGGCTTTGCCGGTGCCCGTCACACGCCCACGCCCTCGGGGGTGATCCGTTCGCGGGCGATGTTGCGCTCCAGCAGGGTGGTGGACGCCTTCACGCCGACTCCGCTCGCGGGGTCGACCTCCGGCAGCCGGCCGTCGGCCTGCTTCAGGTCGGTGAGTGCGGAGTCCATCGCCTCGTGCGCGGCGAACAGACACGGGGTGCTGTAGATCGCGACGTCGACGCCGAGGTCGGACAGTTCGCCGAGGGAGAGGCGGGGTGACTTGCCGCCGGCGATCTGGTTGAAGAGGAGCGGCTTGCCGCCGACGACCTTCCGGATGCGCTCGATCCACTCCACGCTGCGTACTCCGTCGACCAGGACCACGTCGGCGTCGGTCGCGGCGAGCCGTTCGGCGCGGTGCAGGATGTCGTGCTCGTCGGTGGCGTCGGTCCGGGCGACGACGACCAGGTCGCGGCGGGTGGCCAGGACCTTCTCCAGCTTCTCCAGGTACTCCTCAAGTGGCAGCACCTGCTTGCCGTCGGCGTGGCCGCAGCGGCGGGGCCGCTTCTGGTCCTCCAGGATCACTCCGGAGGCCCCGATGCGTTCCAGGCCCTCGACGACGTGGCAGGCGACCTCGGGGTCGACGTAGCCGTCGTCGATGTCGACCAGCAGATGGTGGTGGGGGAACGCGCCGCGCAGCCGCTGGACGAAGGCCACCATGTCGGGCCAGGCGATGAAACCGATGTCCGGCAGCCCGTAGTACGAGGCCGCGAATCCGAATCCCGAGACGAACATCCCGTCGTAGTGCTTGGCCGCGATCGACGCCGAGTACATGTCGTACACGCCGATCAGCGGTGTGGTCCCGGGCCCGGCGATGCGCTCGCGCAGCTTCTTACCGTAAGTCAAGGTCCGGCTCCTCCTGTGGGTGGGTGACGCGGGGCGGGGAAGGCCCCGGCGTCTCGACGCCCTTTGCCAAGACAAGAGCATCTCTAGATAGTCACGTGACCTTCTGTGAACGCGAGCTTTACTCACCCCAATGGTGGAAGCGATTCACCGGAGAAACGTCACTCGACGGGTCCCGCAGCCCGGGCAATCCCGCCGTTCAGGTGGGCCGGGAAGCCGGGCTCGCGTGGAGCATGCGGGTGTGGAGCAGGATGCGCACAGCCATGCGAGGGCCCAGGTCGCGGGACACGTCCTCTCTTCAACTCCCTTTCGGGCAAGGGTGAATCGGAGAGGGGGCGCGTGGCCGCCGGCTGCTTGAAGCGCGGGGCCCGCGACCGTAGCCTCGCCGGGCATGAGCGCCGTTCCCCCGCTGCTGGACCATCTCGTCCTCGCCACGCCCGACCTGGCGGCGACCGTCGCCGAGTTCGCCCGCAGGACCGGGGTGACGCCCGCACCCGGCGGGGTGCATGTCGGGCTCGGCACGCGGAACCATCTGGTGGGGCTGGGCGGCCGGAGCTACCTGGAGATCATCGGCCCCGACCCGGAGCAGCCCGAGCCGGCCGAGCGGCGGCCGTTCGATGTCGACCGGCTGACCGGTCCGCGCGTCCTGACCTGGGCGATCAGCCCGCCCGACCTGGACACGGCGGTGACGGCGGCCCGCGCGCGGGGCTACGACCCCGGTCCCGTGCACGCGATGAGCCGCCGCACCCCCGACGGGGGCCTGCTGCGGTGGCGGCTGACCGGCAGCGACCGGGCCCATCCGTCCGGTCTGGTGCCGTTCCTCATCGACTGGGGCGACTCCCCGCACCCGGCCACGTCCGGACTGCCCGTGCTCACGCTGCTGGAGGTCACGGCGACCGTGCCCGACCCGGACGAGGTGCGTCCGCTGCTGTCGGCCCTGGGCACGGCGCTGGTGCTCGGCCGGGGCCCCTGCGGGCTCGGCTTCACCGTCGTCACCCCGAACGGGCCGGTGACCTTCGGCCGGCGCTAGAAGACCGAGGTGTGCAGGAGCGGGTAGGCGCCCACGTCGTCGTAGATCGCACGCAGCCAGGGCTGCCGGACGGCGGGGAGCCGGGCCAGTCTGCGCAGGAACACCTGCCGGTCGGGCCGGAACGTCCAGATCGGGCGCAGCGGCAGCGGATCGTCGCGCTGGACGCCACGGGGCAGTCCGCCGGTCACCGGCAGCCGCGACCGGTCCTCGGGAAAGGCCAGGCCCAGCCACACGTCGAGGGGCAGCGACACGGGCGCCGCGGTACCGGGCGGCTGCCAGGCCGCGCCCGTCTGCGGATGCTCCGGGACCAGCGCGATATCGGGCGCCGGGGCGGGGGCGGGCACTCCCGGTCCGGAAAGGGCGACGGTGCGGGCGGGTGAAGCCTGGGCCCCCGCCGACCCCTGCGACCCCTGCGACCTCGCCGACCCCTGCGACCCCGGCGCGCCAGGTGAACCGTGTGGGCCCGGTGGGCCGTACGGGCCGGGTGGGTTGTACGGGCCGGGTGGGTTGTACGCGCCGGGTGGGTTGTACGCGCCGGGTGGCAGCAGTGCGTCGAGTGCCCGGCCGAACAGGTCCGTGACCAGTCCGCCGGGGAGGACGACGGGGGCGCCGGCCGACGCGGCGAGCAGATGGGCCAGGGCCTGGCCTGCCGCCGCCTGCCACTGCGGGCTCCAGTGTCCGGGCGGCTCGACCAGGGGCGCGCCGGCCCGGTCCGCCATCAGGGTCGCCCAGCCGGTGACCGGTGTGGCGGGGCCCGCGACACGGCGTACGGCGTCGGGCGCCAACCACACCGCCTGCCAGAGCGAGCAGTCGTCCACGCGGGTCGCCACCGCCCGCCCGCACTCCGCGCAGGCCAGGTTCGGGCCGTCCCTGCCGTCCAGCCCCATGCAGTAGCCGCCGCACCGGTCCGGGATCAGCACGGTGCCGCGGGTGTGGCCCGGTGCGACGACGACCGCGCCCGGCGGCCCGGACGGCAGCGAGTGCACCGGGGCGAACACCCCCAGCGCCGCCGCTTCCTCCGCGCCGACCTCGTCCCAGGGACGCCAGGGCGCTCCCCTGGGTTCCGGGTCGACGGCGTACGTGCCCGGTTCCATCAGCGCGGGAAGCATCTCGTGCCCGTAGTGCTGGTGGGCCCGCACGGGCAATGCCACCCGCGACACGGAGACGGTCAGTTCGCTCCCGCACCGGTCGCAGACGAAGACGTCCGCCAACAGCCACTCCCCCATCCTCGCAACGGACGGATCATCGCGGGCCCGCAGGACGGGGGCAACCGCTTATCCGCCGGGTCCCTCCCGCGCCGCGCAGGCCGTCACCGGCTCCTGCGACGGCGTGTCCGATTCCTTCAAGACCGGACGGCCGGCCCCTCCCTACGGTGGCCGTATGACTCCACGATTCGCCCTGATCGGCGTGGTGACCTCCGACATGGCCGCCTCGCTCGCCTTCTACCGTCGTCTCGGGCTCGTCTTCCCCGAGGGTTCCGAGGAGCAGCCGCACGTCGAGGTGGAGCTGCCGGGCGGGCTGATCCTCGCCCTGGACACCGAGAAGACCATCCGCTCCTTCCACGCCGAGTGGCGGCCGCCGAGCGGCGGCGGCCGGATCGGCCTCGCCTTCCGGTGCGGCTCGCCCGCCGAGGTCGACGCGACGTACGAGGACCTGGTGGGCGCCGGCCACCACGGGGAGCTGAAGCCCTGGGACGCCTTCTGGGGTCAGCGGTACGCCACCGTGCACGACCCCGACGGCAACGGTGTCGACCTGTTCGCCCCGCTACCCGCCGCCGAGTAGCTCCCCGAGCGGCATGCCCGCCAAGTCCCGCACCTCCCGGGCGAGGTGCGGCTGGTCGGCGTAGCCCGCGCGGATCGCCGTCTCGGCGTACGGCGTCCCGGAGCGGGCCAGTGCCAGCGCCCGTTGCAGGCGCAGGATGCGGGCCAGGGTCTTGGGGCCGTAGCCGAACGCGGCCAGGCAGCGGCGGTGCAGGGTGCGGGTGCCGATGTCGAGTTCGGCGGCTGTCGCGGACACCGGGCGGCCCTCGTCCAGGCTCTCCACCAGCCGGTGCAGCAGCGGGTCGGGGGCCGTTGAGCGCGCGGCCCGGTCCAGGGCGATGTCCTCCAGGGCCGTGGCCGGATCGGGGGCCGCCTCGATGCGGTCGCGCAGCCGCCGGACCCGCGCGTCGGACCAGAGCTCGGCCAACTCCACCCGCCGGTCGCGCAGTTCGTGTGCGGGTACGCCGAGCAGGGCGGGTGCGGTGCCGGGGAAGAAGCGGATGCCCGCCCAGGAGCGGCCCGGGCCCTGGGGGAGGTGGGGGCGGGTGTCGGGGCCCGCGACCAGCAGCCGGCCCTCGCTCCACATCAGGTCCATGCAGCCGTCGGGCAGCACGGGCCGGGCATCGGACCCGGTCGCGTTGTTGGTCCACACGACCGCTCCGGTCAGCCGGGACGCCCGCTCCGCATACACAGCCGCCAGCGTACGGCGCCGACGGTCTCCGGCGCCGACGGTTTCCGGTGCCTGGCGGGCCGGTCAGGTCGGGCGCCGGGCCGGGCCGGGCCGGGCCGGGACACGAGAGCTCTGCTGGGCGGCCCGGCCGCCGTCCTCCGTGGCCATGGCCGAGGCCGGTGCAGGGGCCGGGGCCGGGGCTGGGGCCGAGGACGGGGCAGGGGCCGGGGCCAGCGCCGGGGCCGTGACCGCGGCAGGGGCTGGGGCCGAGGCCGTGACCGCGGCCAGCGCCGGGGCCGGGGCCGGGGCCGGGGCCGGGGCCGGGGCCGACGCCCGGGCCGTGGCCACCGCCGGGGCTGAGGCCGGGGCCGGGGCGCCGAGCAGTGGGAGGCCGTGACGGGTGCGGAAGCGGTGGGCGTAGCCGGCGGTGACCGCGGCGGCCAGGAGGAGCAGGAACAGGGACAGGGCCCGGGCGAGCAGCGGCACGGTGCCGGCGGGCAGGGTGGTGGCGGCGAGCGCGCCGAGGCCGCCGTCGAGCAGCTGCTCGGCGCCCCAGACGAGGGTGAGGACGCGCAGGCCCCGGCGGAACTCGGCGCAGCCCTCCCAGAGCCCCGTCCGGGCCCGGGCCGCCTCGCCCCGGTGCAGGCGCCGGCCCAGCTGGAAGGCCAGCGGCCTGCGGGTGAAGGCGGTGACGGACACCCAGCCGCCGGCCACGAGGGACAGCGCCGCGTCCTTGAGGAGGAGCAGCCGGGTGCCGCCGCCGGCGAGGGAGGCCAGGGCGGCCGCGGCGAGCAGCACCGTGCAGAACAGGTCGACGCCGTCGGCCCTGCGCTGCCGTACCGCGCCGGAGAGCAGTCGCAGGGCCGGTGGTGCCCCGCTCAGCAGCAGCGCCGGTGCCTGGCCGGCGCCGAGGGCCCGGGCGGCGTAGTAGACGACGAGCGGGAGGACGATGCCGGCGGCGAGCGCGAGCAGCGGACCGGCCGTTTGCGCCGCGCCGGCCGCCCTCCCCGGCACACCCCGCCCTCGCCCCCGCCCCCTCTCCCGACTGCGGCCCCGTCCCGTCACCTCAGCCGTGTCCGTCTCAGCCGTGTCCGTCTCAGCCGTGTCCGTCTCAGCCGTGTCCGTCATGGCCTGCGCCTCCCGTCCCGTGCCCGAGCCGTGCCGGGCAGCGCCGGCCTGCGAGAACGCTAGGCGCGGAGCCGTGTCCGGCGGATCGGAGCCCGGGTGGAGAGCGGGGTGGAAAGCAGGTGGAAGGGCCGGCCCGCGTTCTCCACCTCCGTGGCACACCCGGGGGTGGAGCAGCCCGCGGGCAGCCGGCCTCAGCCCTTCGGGTGCCCCGTCCCCCCGTGCCCCGTCCCCCCGTGCCCCGTCTCCCCGTCCCTGCCGGACTCCTGCGGGTGCCGGGTGTCGGTCTCGTGGCCGTGCCGGGCGTGGGACTTGTGCACGTGGTGGGTGCTCTTCGCGTGCGTGCGCAGGCGGGCCGTCACGTCCTCCGGGGGCAGGAAGCGGGACCAGCGCTCCGGGAACTCGGAGGGCATGTCGGGGTCGTCGGGGTCGGACTCGCGGGCCGCCGCCGCGCGGGCGACGTACTCGACGACCTGGGCCTCGCGGACCCGCTCGTTGGCCTCGCGGGCGGCGGCCGTGGCGGCGGCGGGCCAGACCCGGTCGATGGCCGCGTTGACCGCGGCGCCGACGAGGACGGCGAAGGCGGCCACCCCGATCCACAGCAGCACGGCGACGGACGCGGCGAGGGAGCCGTAGATCGTGGCGCCCTCGATGGTGTGCACGAGGTAGATCCGGAGCAGGAAGCTGCCGAGGACCCACATGGCCAGGGCGACGAGGGCGCCGGGGACGTCCTCGATCCAGGGGGAGCGGACCGGCACGGACACGTGGTACAGGGTGGTCAGGAAGGCGACGCACAGGACGATGACGACCGGCCAGTACAGGACCTGGACGACCGTCTCGGACCAGGGCACCACCCGTACCACCGCGTCCGGTCCCGCCACCATCAGCGGCAGCGCCACCGAGCCGATCAGCAGCGCCACGATGAACAGCAGGAAGGACATCATCCGGGTCTTGACGATGCCCCGGACGCCGTCGAGGCCGTACATGACGGTGATGGTGTCGATGAAGACGTTCACCGCGCGGGAGCCGGACCACAGGGCGAAGACAAAGCCGATGGAGATGACGTCGGGCCGGCCGCCCTTCATCACGTCGTGCAGGATCGGCTGGGTGATCTCCTTGACGCCCTTGTCGGACAGGACCGTCCGCGAGGCGTCGAGGATGTTGGTCTCCAGGCTCCTGATGGTATGGGCGCCGGTCCAGGTGTCGACGTAGGCGAGCAGCCCGATGAGGCAGAGCAGCAGCGGCGGCACGGACAGCAGCGTGAAGAACGCCGCCTCGGCCGCCAGGCCCAGGATGCGGTACTCCATGCAGGAGTTGACGGTGTCCTTGAGCAACAGCCAGGCGGTCCTGCGCTTGGAGACGTTCCGGTAGAGGGCTCTGGCCCGGTGGAGGCGGCCGGCGGGCCGCTCGGGGGGTTCACTTGCTGGCTGCACGACCCAAAGGTATCCGCAGCACCCGGCCCGCCTCACCTTCCGGGGCAGGTCGACCGGATCATGCGCGGGAGGTGGCCGGGTCGGGTACGCGCGTGTGCGGTGCTGTGTCACTCTGGAGACCATCACCGCCGCCGTCCGGGGTAGGTTCGCAATCATGGCAGGCATCCCCACCCACACCGTGACGAACCAGCCGCCGCCGCTGGCCGGCCACGACGTCTTCACCACCGACCGGGTCCTGGTCGAGGCCGTCGAGCGGTACACCGGTCCGGACGTCCTGGACGAGGTGCGTGCGGAGCTGTCCGCGCTGGGCCGGGCCTGTGGTTCGGCGCAGGTGCAGGAGTGGGGCGCGCAGGCGAACGAGCAGCCGCCCCGGCTGCGCACCCATGACCGCTACGGCCACCGGATCGACGAGGTCGACTTCCATCCGTCCTGGCACCGGCTGCTCGGCAAGGGCGTCTCGGCGGGGCTGACCGCCGCCTGGACCCGGCCGTCGGGACATGTGCGCCGGGCGGCCGGGTTCCTGCTGTGGACCCAGGTCGAGGCGGGCAACTGCTGTCCGCTGTCGATGACGCACGCGGCCGTGCCCGCGCTGCGCGCCGACCCGGGGCTGGCCGCGGAGTGGGAGCCGCGGCTGACGTCGACGGTCTACGACCGTGAGCTGCGGCCCGCCGGGCAGAAGCCCGGCGCCATCTTCGGCATGGGCATGACCGAGAAGCAGGGCGGCAGCGACGTCCGCGCCAACACCACCGAGGCCCGGCCGCTCGCCGAGGACGGCACGTACACGCTGACCGGGCACAAGTGGTTCTGCTCGGCGCCCATGTCGGACGCCTTCCTGGTGCTCGCGCAGGCCCCGGAGGGGCTCACCTGTCTCCTGGTGCCGCGGGTGCTGGCGGACGGCAGCCGCAACGTGTTCCGCATCCAGCGGCTGAAGGACAAGCTGGGCAACCGTTCCAACGCCTCCGCCGAGGTCGAGTTCGACGGCACCTGGGCACGCCGGGTCGGCGAGGAGGGGCGGGGGGTGCGGACCATCATCGGGATGGTCGCGGCGACCCGGCTGGACTGCGCGCTGGGCTCGGCGGGGCTGATGCGGCAGGCGGTGGCGCAGGCCGTCCACCACTGCGCGTACCGGGAGGCGTTCGGCGGCAGGCTGGTCGACAAGCCGCTGATGCGCAACGTCCTCGCCGACCTGGCGCTGGAGTCGGAGGCGGCGACCGCTCTCGCGCTGCGGCTGGCGGCGGCCTGTGACGACGACGGCGAGCGGGAGCGTGCCTTCCTGCGGCTGGCGGTGCCGGCCGCCAAGTACTGGATCACCAAGCGCTGTGCGCCCGTGGCGGTCGAGGCCGCCGAGTGCCTGGGCGGCAACGGGTACGTCGAGGAGTCCGGGCTGCCGCGGCTGGTGCGGGAGTCGCCGCTGAACTCCGTCTGGGAGGGCGCCGGTAACGTCCAGGCGCTGGACGTGCTCAGGGCGTTGCAGCGGGAACCGGACGCGCTGGACGCGTGTCTCGCCGAGATCGGGCGGGCTCATGGCGCCGACCACCGCCTGGACCGGGCGGTGAAGGACCTGTTCACCGAGCTCGCCGATCTGGAGGGCGTCGAGGGCCGGGCCCGGCGTCTGGTGGAGCGGCTCGCGCTGGTGCTCCAGGGCTCGCTGCTGGTGCGGCACGCACCCTCGGAGGTCGCCGACGCCTTCTGCGCCTCGCGGCTGGGCGGCGATCACGGGGCGTCCTTCGGCACCCTGCCGGCGGGGCTGGACCTGAAGGCGATCGTGGAACGGGCACACCCGGGCGTGTGAGGCGCGGGCCGGCCGGACGGGCCCTCCGGCGCCGCGTTCCCGGAGGGGGTGGTGCTGCGCCGACACGGCACCACCCCCGGTCCAGGGGCCGTTGAGCCCGCGGACGCGCAACGCGTCGAGGTCAAGTCTCAGCCACCTTCGGACGGTCCACCAGGGTTGCAGGGGGTTGCAACTTGTTGATGCACATGCGCGGAGTGTGTGCCTCCGGCCTGCCCGGAACGGCAGTATGAGAGGCACAGCCGGACCGGAAACCGCCGCCCGGACAGCTTGACAACTGTGTTCGACATCTTGTCCGGGAGGACCCCAGTGGTGAACCCGCCGATGAACGTGGCGCGTCTGGCCGCCGTGGACGCGGCGCAGGCGGCGCGGGTGCTGAGCGAGGTGCGCGAGGCCGCGCTGGCCGGTCAGCGTACGCGGATCGCGCCGCGTCCGGTGATCGAGCAGTCCTGGGGGAGGATGCTGCGCAGCGGGGTCGATCCCGAACGGGACTTCAGGTCGGGTCTGTTGCCCTCCGACGAGGTACGGCGCCGACGGGAGGAGTCACCGCTCAGGCACGTCCTGCCGGTGCTGCGCGAGGGTCTGCTTTCGGTCGCGGACGTGGCCCAGCACATCATGGTGGTCGCGGACGCGGACGGGCGGGTGCTGTGGCGGGAAGGCGCCCCTCCGGTGCTGCGCAAGGCGGACGGCCTCGGCTTTGAACTGGGCGCGGACTGGCGGGAAGACGTCGTCGGCACCAACGGGGTGGGGACCCCGGCGGTGGTACGGCGGCCGGTGCAGGTCTTCGCCGGTGAGCACTTCGTCCGCTCGCAGACGTCCTGGACGTGCACGGGCGCTCCGATCACCGATCCCAGGGACGGCCGGCTGCTCGGTGTGGTGGACGTGAGCGGCCCCCTGGAGACGATGCATCCGGCGACGCTCGCCTGGGTGGACTCGGTGGCGAAGCTGGCCGAGGCGCGGCTGCGGGAGCGGCATCTCGCGTCGCTGGAGCGGTTGCGGGCGGTGGCGGCGCCGGTGCTGGCCCGCCTCGGCGGGCGGGCCCTGGTGGTGGACCGGGACGGCTGGGCGGCGGCGGTGACGGGGATGCCGTACGTGCGGCGGGTCATGCTGCCCAAGTCGCTGCGGCCGGGCCGCCGGTGGCTGGCCGCGCTCGGGGCGTGCGGGGTGGAGCCGCTGGCCGGCGGCTGGTTGCTGCGGGCGACCGAGGAGCCGCAGGCGTCGGCCGCCACCACCCGCATCGTGCTGGACCTCGCCCGGCCGGGCCGCTGTGCGCTGACGGTCTCGACGTCGGCGGGCTCCTGGTCCCGGGAACTGAGTCCCCGGCACGCGGAGTTGCTGTTCCTGCTCGCCGAGCACCGCACCGGCCGGGGGGCGGCGGCCCTGGCCGAGGATCTGTTCGGTGATCCCTCACGCACGGTGACGGTACGGGCGGAGATGTCCCGGATCCGGCGGTATCTCGGGGACGTTCTGCACCACCGGCCGTATCGTTTCGGTGAGGACGCGGAGGTCGAGGTGGTGCTGCCCGACGACCCCGGTGACCTGCTGCCTCCGTCGACGGCACCGGCGGTGAACCGCAGACGGGCGGCCGCGCGGGGTGGCCGGTCCCCGGCCTGAGGCGTGTGTCCTGAGCATATTTGCGGGGTCTTCGCCCTGCGCGGCCCGTTACTGCCGTAGCATCCCCTACGGGCGCCGCCACCTGTTCCTCGCGTCAATGCACGGATCGCCAGGCGCAGTTGGTCCGCCCCCCGGGAGGAGACATGAAGCATCGCGGCAGACACCGCCGGCGCAGACGGGGTGCCGCTCTGCGCGCGGTCCTGACCGGGACGGCGCTGGCGCTCACCGCCGCGGCCACGCTGATCAGCACGTCCCAGGCCGGGGTCGCCGAGCACCCGGGCTCCCTCAAGCCGCTGCCCTCCGCGGCGGACACCGGCCGGCTCCGGCTGCAGGAGCACCTGGTCCCCGCCCGCACCCTCGACCGGCTCTCCGCCGGGATGGGACGGCCGGTCGGGGTGGACGCCGTGCTGGGCAGCGCCGACCGCGTGATGCGCGAGGGCGACGGCTGCTCCTCCGCGGACCACGCGTCCCTGCCCGTCGCCCCGTCCGCCACCCGCGCCTACTGCTGGGACCCGGCCGACGCCTCCGGTGCCGCCTGGCGTCCCGCCTCGGTCACCACCTCCGGGGACGCCGACGACGACGGTGTCTGGGGAACGCACCGGGTGGTCCTCACCGGCTGGACGCACAGCACCACCACCGGCCGCGCCGCCGAGCGGGGTCTGGCCCGGGTCGCCGTCATGGACGCCGACGATCCCGCCCACCTCTCCTACCGCTGGGTGCTGCTGGTCGTACCGGTCCAGGGCGGACGTGACTACCGGGGGCTGGCGTCCGGTGTCTCCGGCATGGTCTGGTACCAGGACAAGCTGCTCGTCACCACCACGACCGGCAGCGCCGACGCGCTGTACGTCTACGACCTCGACCGGATCCAGCGCGCCACGGTCGACGGCCCGGCGATCGGCCGGGTGCCGGGTGGCTGGTCCGCCGACGGGTACGGCTATGTGATGCCCGCGGTCGGCTCGTACCGCTTCGCCTCCGGACGCTGTTCCGCCGCCGGGGCGCCGTGCCCCGGGGCGCTCGCCCTGGACCGCGGCAGCGCGCCCGACAGTCTGGTCGCCGCGGAGTGGACCGCCGCGGACAGCGACCGGCCGGCGCGGCTGTGGCGGTACGCGTTCGCCACGCAGCCCGCGCGCGGCGGGCTGCTCGCCACGGACGGCGCGGGGCGGGTGGACGCGGTGGAGGCCTACCGCACCCGGGCCGCCGGGATCCGGGGCGTGCTGTCGTACCGGCCGGCCGGGGCGGCGCGGCCGTCCTGGTATGTGGGACACCTGCCCGGCTCGCAGGACGGTCACGGCGGGCTGTGGCGCCAGGACGTCCGGGGGGCGAAGGCGGCGCACTGCGGCGCGGACGGCTCCCCCCGCTGCTGGGCCGTGGCGGCGGGTTCGCTGTCGTACTGGCAGGCGACGGGCGAGGTGTGGTCCCTGTCGGACCGGATGCTGTTCGCCCTGCCGCTGGCCGACCTCGACCGGTCCGTGAGGTGAGCCGGCCCGGCCGGCCCTCCTGAGCCCAGGGGTACGCCGGGCCCGGATGCGACGCGCCCGCCCGGCCGCCGGCCGGCCTGTCCCCACCCGCCCCGTCACCGGCGTGACCTGGTCGATCGACAGATCAGCCGACGGGATGATTCCCTGGCCGGCATGAGCAGCGTTCCCGTCACCACCTGGTCGCTCCAGCAGACCTCCCCGGCCGATCTCCTGCCCGCCGCGGCGCCCGAAGGAGACGTCCGGATCGTCCGCGCCGAGGTGCACTCGCCCGAGTTCAGCCGCTTCCTGTACGCCTCGGTCGGCGGGGACATCCTGTGGACCGACCGGCTGGGCTGGACGTACGCGCGGTGGCAGGAGCACCTGGAGCGGCCCGGCGTGGAGACCTGGGTGGCCTACGACCGGGGCACCCCGGCCGGCTACGTCGAGCTGGACCCGCAGGACGAGGGCGTCGTCGAGATCGTCTACTTCGGGCTGATCCCGGCGTTCCGGGGCCGGCGCATCGGCGGCCACCTGCTCGCGTACGGCGCGGCCCGCGCCTGGGACCTGGCCGAGCGGTGGCCGGGGCGGGCGCCGACCAAGCGGGTGTGGCTGCACACGTGCAGCAAGGACGGCGAGTTCGCCATGGACAACTACCGGCGGCGCGGCTTCACCCTGTTCGACACCAAGGTCGAGCTGGAGCCCGAGGTGCCGTCGCCGGGCCCGTGGCCTGGCGCGTTCCCCGCCTGACCGGCACCCGTCCACCACCCGATACCCCGTGCGGCCTGCCAGGACAACCCTCTCGGCGGCGCATGTGAGCGACGACACCCGTGTCCCACATTCCGGGACGCGGATGTCCGCATGATGGACGAAGCTGGACTGTGTCCAGATCGCCGTGACACGCTTCCGTCATGTCCGGAACTGGAGTTGCCTTGGTGAGTCGGCGGCACGTCGACCTCGGCCGCATGTCCAGCGCCATCTGTCCGGTGAGCTGAGCCTCCCAGCACCACCGAGAACCCCGTATCTGATCCCTGCTTGCGCAAGGACGCGCACGCATGCCCGCATGCGCACGGACGCGCAGGTCAGAGCATCTTTCCGCCTGTCCCGAAGGACGTAGAACCATGGCCGCCACCCCGCAGAACCCCGCCGACTCCGCGCCCCGCCGCAGGGTGAGCCGTCACCGCGGCGAGGGTCAGTGGGCCGTCGGCCACTTCACCCCGCTCAACGGCAACGAGCAGGTCAAGAAGGACGACGACGGTCTCAATGTGCGGACACGCATTGAGACGATCTACTCCAAGCGGGGCTTCGACTCGATCGACCCCAGCGACCTGCGCGGCCGGATGCGCTGGTGGGGGCTGTACACCCAGCGCAAGCCCGGGATCGACGGCGGCAAGACCGCGGTCCTGGAGCCGGAGGAGCTGGACGACCGCTACTTCATGCTGCGGGTGCGCATCGACGGCGGTGCGCTGACGACGCGACAGCTGCGGGTCATCGGGGAGATCTCGCAGGAGTTCGCACGCGGCACCGCGGACATCACCGACCGGCAGAACGTCCAGTACCACTGGATCAGGATCGAGGACGTGCCCGAGATCTGGGACCGGCTGGAGGGCGTCGGCCTGTCCACCGTCACCGCCTGCGGTGACACCCCGCGCGTGATGATCGCCTCCCCGGTGGCGGGCATCGCCGAGGACGAGATCATCGACGGCACGCCGGCGCTGGAGGAGATGAAGCGCCGCGTCCTGAACAACAAGGCGTACTCGAACCTCCCCCGCAAGTTCAAGACGGCCATCTCGGGTTCGCCGCTGCTGGACGTGGTGCACGAGATCAACGACGTGGCGTTCGTCGGCGTGCGGCACCCCGAGCACGGCCCCGGCTTCGACGTGTGGGTCGGCGGCGGCCTGTCCACCAACCCCAAGCTCGGCGTCCGGCTGGGCACATGGGTGCCGATCGACGAGGTCCCCGACGTCTACGAGGGCGTCATCTCCATCTTCCGTGACTACGGTTACCGCCGGCTGCGCAACCGCGCCCGGCTGAAGTTCCTCGTCGCCGACTGGGGCGCGGAGAAGTTCCGCCAGGTGCTGGAGGACGAGTACCTCGGGCGCAAGCTGGTCGACGGGCCGGGTCCCGAGCAGCCCGTGCAGCAGTGGCGCGACCACATCGGTGTGCACCGGCAGAAGGACGGCCGGTACTACGTCGGTTTCGCACCGCGTGTCGGCCGGGTCGACGGCGCCACCCTGACGAAGGTCGCCGACCTCGCCGAGGCGCACGGCTCGGGCCGGGTCCGTACCACCGTCGAGCAGAAGATGATCATCCTCGATGTCGAGGAGGGCCAGGTCGACTCGCTGGTCGACGGTCTGGAGGCGCTGGACCTCACCGCCCGGCCGTCCACCTTCCGGCGCGGCACGATGGCCTGCACCGGCATCGAGTTCTGCAAGCTCGCGATCGTGGAGACCAAGCAGCGCGGCTCGCAGCTGATCGACGAACTCGAGCGCCGGCTGCCGGACTTCGACGAGCCCCTCACCATCAACGTCAACGGCTGCCCGAACGCCTGCGCCCGTATCCAGGTCGCGGACATCGGTCTCAAGGGCCAGCTGGTCCTCGACGACGAGGGCAGGCAGGTCGAGGGCTACCAGGTGCACCTGGGCGGCGCCCTGGGCCTGGAGCCGGGCTTCGGCCGCAAGGTGCGCGGTCTGAAGGTCACCGCGGACGAACTGCCCGACTACGTCGAGCGGGTGCTCAAGCGCTTCCAGGCCGAGCGCGAGGACGGCGAGCGGTTCGCCACCTGGGCGGCCCGGGCCTCCGAGGAGGCCCTGTCGTGAGCGAGCGTGCCGCCCCGTTCCACTGCCCCTACTGCGGCGACGAGGACCTGCGTCCGCACGAGCAGGGCCACGGCGCCTGGGAATGCGGGGCGTGCAACCGCGCATTCCAGCTGAAGTTCCTCGGGCTGCTCGCCCGGGGGCTGCAGCGAGCCGACCACGGAGGGGACGAGCAGATATGACGACGGCTCAGGAAGGCCGTACGGACGAGGAGTTGAAGGAACTCGCCGAGCAGGCGGGCCGCGAGCTGGAGGACGCCTCCGCGCTGGAGATCCTCCAGTGGGCGGTGGACACCTTCGGCACGGCGTTCTGCGTCACGTCCTCCATGGAGGACGCCGTGGTCGCCCATCTCGCCTCCCGTGTGCTCAAGGGGGTGGACGTGGTGTTCCTCGACACCGGCTACCACTTCCCGGAGACCATCGGCACCCGGGACGCCGTCGAGGCCGTGATGGACGTCGACGTCATCACCCTCACCCCGCGGCAGACGGTCGCCGAACAGGACGCGCAGTACGGTCCGAAGTTGCACGACCGCGACCCCGACCTGTGCTGCAAGCTGCGCAAGGTGCAGCCGCTGGAAGAGGGCCTGGCGGGGTACCGGGCGTGGGCGACGGGCCTGCGCCGCGACGAGTCCCCGACCCGGGCGAACACCCCGGTGGTCGGCTGGGACGAGAAGCGGCAGAAGGTCAAGATCTCGCCGATCGCCCGCTGGACGCAGGACGACGTGGACGCGTACGTCGCCGAACACGGCGTGCTCACCAACCCGCTGCTGATGGACGGCTACACCTCCGTGGGCTGCGCCCCGTGCACCCGCAGGGTGCTGGAGGGCGAGGACGCTCGCGCCGGCCGCTGGGCGGGCCGCGCCAAGACCGAGTGCGGACTGCACGGATGACGAACTCTCAGAACTTCCAGGAGAACGACGTGACGACCGGAGCCACCGTCTGGCTCACGGGTCTGCCGAGCGCCGGCAAGACCACCATCGCGTACGAGCTGGCCGGCCGGCTGCGTGCCGAGGGCCACCGGGCCGAGGTGCTCGACGGTGACGAGATCCGCGAGTTCATCTCGGCGGGCCTCGGCTTTTCCCGTGCGGACCGGCACACCAACGTGCAGCGCATCGGCTTCGTCGCCGAACTGCTCGCCCGCAACGGCGTCAAGGCGCTGGTGCCGGTGATCGCGCCGTACGCGGACAGCCGGGACGCGGTCCGCAAGCGGCACGAGGAGAACGGGACGCCGTACCTGGAGGTCCATGTGGCGACCCCGGTCGAGGTGTGCAGCGTGCGCGACGTGAAGGGGCTGTACGCCAAGCAGGCCGCGGGCGAGCTGACCGGGCTCACCGGGGTCGACGACCCGTACGAGGAGCCCGAGACGCCGGACCTGCGGATCGAGTCGCAGGACCAGACGGTCCCGGAGTCCGCCGCATCCGTGTACGCCCTGCTGAGCGAGAAGGGACTGGCATGACGACCGTCGCCAAGACCGCGACCGGTGACGAGGGGACGGACAGCCCGTACGCCCTCTCGCACCTGGACGCCCTCGAGTCCGAGGCCGTGCACATCCTCCGTGAGGTGGCGGGCGAGTTCGAGAACCCGGTGATCCTGTTCTCCGGCGGCAAGGACTCGATCGTGATGCTGCACCTGGCGCTGAAGGCGTTCGCGCCGGCGCCGGTGCCGTTCTCGCTGCTGCACGTGGACACCGGGCACAACTTCCCGGAGGTCCTCGCCTACCGCGACCGCACGGTCGAGAAGCACGGGCTGCGTCTCCATGTGGCCTCGGTGCAGGACTACATCGACCGCGGTGTGCTCAAGGAGCGCCCCGACGGCACCCGTAACCCGCTGCAGACGCTTCCGCTGACGGAGAAGATCCAGAGCGGGAAGTTCGACGCGGTGTTCGGCGGCGGCCGCCGGGACGAGGAGAAGGCCCGCGCCAAGGAGCGGGTGTTCTCGCTGCGCGACGAGTTCTCGCAGTGGGACCCGCGCCGGCAGCGGCCGGAGCTGTGGAACCTGTACAACGGACGGCACGCTCCCGGTGAGCACGTGCGGGTCTTCCCGCTGTCCAACTGGACCGAGCTGGACGTGTGGCAGTACATCGCCCGCGAGGGCATCGAGCTGCCCCAGATCTACTTCGCGCACGAGCGCGAGGTGTTCGCCCGGGGCGGCATGTGGCTGACCGCCGGCGAGTGGGGCGGTCCGAAGGACGGCGAGACCGTGGAGAAGCGGCTCGTGCGGTACCGGACCGTCGGTGACATGTCCTGCACGGGCGCCGTCGACTCCGACGCGAGCACGCTGGACGCCGTGATCGCCGAGATCGCCGCCTCCCGGCTCACCGAGCGCGGCGCGACCCGCGCCGACGACAAGCTCTCCGAGGCCGCGATGGAAGACCGCAAGCGCGAGGGGTACTTCTAGTCATGAGCACGATCACGACCGAGGCGCTCTCGGCCACCACCCTGCTGCGGTTCGCCACCGCCGGGTCCGTCGACGACGGCAAGTCCACCCTCGTCGGCCGCCTGCTGCACGACTCCAAGTCGGTCCTCGCCGACCAGCTGGAGGCCGTCGAGCGGGCCTCCGCGAGCCGCGGCCAGGACGCCCCCGACCTCGCGCTGCTCACCGACGGCCTGCGGGCCGAACGCGAGCAGGGCATCACCATCGACGTCGCCTACCGCTACTTCGCCACCCCGCGCCGCCGGTTCATCCTCGCCGACACCCCCGGCCATGTGCAGTACACCCGCAACATGGTCACCGGCGCCTCCACGGCCGAGCTGACGGTGGTCCTCGTCGACGCCCGCAACGGCGTGGTCGAGCAGACCCGCCGGCACGCGGCCATCGCCGCCCTGCTGCGGGTGCCGCACGTCGTCCTCGCCGTCAACAAGATGGACCTCGTCGGGTACGAGGAGAAGGTGTTCGCGGCGATCGCCGAGGAGTTCACCGCCTACGCGACCGAGCTGGGCGTCCCCGAGGTCACCGCGATCCCGATCTCGGCGCTGGCCGGGGACAACGTGGTGGAGCCGTCCGCGAACATGGACTGGTACGGCGGCCCGACCGTGCTGGAACACCTGGAGACCGTGCCCGTCAGCCACGACCTGGCGCACTGCCACGCCCGGCTGCCCGTGCAGTACGTGATCCGGCCGCAGACCGCCGAGCACCCCGACTACCGCGGCTACGCGGGCCAGATCGCGGCCGGCACCTTCCGGGTCGGCGAGCGGGTCACGGTCCTGCCGTCCGGGCGGACCACGAAGATCTCCGGGATCGACCTGCTGGGCGAGCCGGTCGACGTGGCGTGGACGGCGCAGTCGGTGACGGTGCTGCTCGAGGACGACATCGACGTCTCGCGCGGCGACCTGATCGTGCCGACGAAGGACGCGCCGGCCACCACGCAGGACGTGGAGGCGACCGTGTGCCACGTCGCCGACCAGCCGCTGACCGTCGGGCACCGGGTGCTGCTCAAGCACGGCACCCGCACGGTCAAGGCGATCGTCAAGGACATCCCGTCCCGGCTGACGCTGGACGACCTGTCGCTGCACCCGCACCCGGGGCAGCTCGTCGCCAACGACATCGGCCGGGTGAAGATCCGTACCGCCGAGCCGCTGCCGGTCGACTCCTACGCCGACTCGCGGCGCACGGGCTCGTTCATCCTGATCGACCCGGGTGACGGCACCACGCTCACCGCGGGCATGGTCGGCGAGTCGTTCGCGGCTCCCGAACCGGTCAAGGACGGCTCGGACGACGACGGCTGGGACTTCTGAGCTATGAACCCGCCGGACTTCTACTCGACGTTCGCTAAAGAGGGCGGCCGCGTCGGCAGCGGCGCCCTCGGCAGCGGGCAGGGTGGTGTGGCGCGATGTGTGCGTTGACGTACGCGCACTGCCTGCGCGCCCCGTCCCCCCACCCGACGTCCCGGAAGCGACGAAGACCCTTTGCCGAACTCCCGGCCACGACCTGAGAGACCGTGACCGCCGGGCCAACGAGAGGAACACCTCCCGTGCCTGCCAACCGCTCCACGCTCCTCCGCCGCGGCATAGCCGCGCTCACCGCTCTGCCGTTGCTCACCCTGGCCGCCTGCGGCTACGGGTCCGAGGCCAAGAACGACGACACCGCCAAGGTCGCCGCCGGGGCCAAGAAGACCGACGGGCTCGACTCCGTGAAGATCGGTTACTTCGGTAACCTGACCCATGCCACCGCGCTGGTCGGCGTCCAGAAAGGCTTCTTCCAGAAGGAGCTGGGCGCCACCGCGGTCAAGCCCGCGATCTTCAACGCGGGTCCGTCCGAGATCGAGGCCCTCAACTCCGGGTCCATCGACATCGGCTGGATCGGCCCGTCCCCGGCGATCAACGGATACACCAAGTCCGACGGCAAGAGCCTGAAGATCATCAGCGGTTCGGCGTCCGGCGGTGTCAAGCTGGTCGTGAACCCGGAGAAGATCAAGTCCCTCAAGGACGTCAAGGGCAAGAAGATCGCCACCCCCCAGCTGGGCAACACGCAGGACGTGGCCTTCCTCAACTGGGCCGCCGAGCAGGGCTACAAGGTCGACCCGCAGAGCGGCAAGGGTGACGTCACGGTCGTCCGCAGCGACAACAAGGTGACGCCGGACGCCTTCAAGGCCGGCTCGATCGACGGTGCTTGGGTGCCCGAGCCGACCGCGTCCAAGCTGGTCGCCGAGGGCGGCAAGGTGCTGCTGGACGAGTCCACGCTGTGGCCGGACAAGAAGTTCGTGATCACGAACATCGTGGTGCGGCAGGCCTTCCTCAAGGAGCACCCGAAGGCCGTCGAGGCGGTCCTGAAGGCCGCGGTCGAGACCAACAAGTGGATCAACGCCAACCCGGACCGGGCGAAGGCCGCCGCGAACAAGCAGCTGGCCACGGACTCCGGCAAGGCGCTCCCGGCGAACGTCCTCGACCCGGCCTGGAGTTCCATCACGTTCACTGATGACCCGCTGGCCGCCACCCTGAACACCGAGGCCGCGCACGCGGTCAAGGCCGGCCTGCTGGACAAGCCGAACCTCAAGGGGATCTACGACCTGACGCTCCTCAACAAGGTTCTCAAGGCCGGGGGCGCGAGCCCGGTCGACGCCGCCGGTCTCGGCACCAGCTGAGCACGCCCCGATGAGTTCCCAGGAGGTGACGACCATGGCCACGACGACCCTTGCCAAGGCCGCTCCGTCGGTCGAGTACGCCGCACGCCTCGAGCACGTCTCGAAGTCGTATCCGACACCGGGCGGGCAGCAGCTCGTCCTGGACGACATCAGCCTCGATGTCGCGCCCGGCGAGTTCGTCACCCTCCTGGGGGCCTCGGGGTGCGGCAAGTCGACGCTGCTGAACCTGGTGGCGGGCCTGGACCGGCCCTCCGCCGGCTCCATCAGCACCGACGGCCGCCCCGCCCTGATGTTCCAGGAGCACGCCCTCTTCCCGTGGCTGACCGCGGGCAAGAACATCGAACTCGCCCTGAAGCTGCGGGGGGTGGCCAAGCCCGACCGGCGCGACAAGGCCGAGGAGCTGCTCGAACTCGTCCGGCTGAAGGGGGCGCACGGCAAGCGCGTCCACGAGCTGTCGGGCGGCATGCGCCAGCGCGTGGCGATGGCCCGCGCCCTCGCCCAGGAGAGCAGCCTGCTGCTGATGGACGAGCCGTTCGCGGCCCTGGACGCCATCACCCGGGACGTGCTGCACGACGAACTGACCCGTATCTGGGCCGAGACGGGGCTGTCGGTGCTGTTCGTGACGCACAACGTGCGCGAGGCGGTGCGGCTCGCCCAGCGGGTCGTGCTGCTGTCCTCCCGTCCGGGCCGGGTGGCCCGGACCTGGGAGGTGGAGATTCCGCAGCCGCGCCGTATCGAGGACGCGCCGGTGGCGGAGTTGTCCCTCGAGATCACCGAAGTACTGCGTGGGGAGATCCGCCGTCATGGCCAGCACTGATACGACCGCCCGCGAGTCGGCGGGGAGCGTGGAGGCGGGTCTCGACGCGCTGGAGACCGCGCAGTCGGGCCGTACGCCGCTGGGCAAGACCCTCGTCGGCAAGGTCGTGCCGCCGGTCACCGCGATCGTCGTGGTGCTGGTGGTGTGGCAGGGCCTGATCAGTCTGAAGATCGTCGACGACCCGACCAAGCTGCCGACCCCGGCCGCGGTCTGGCACGCCGTCCGCGAGGACTGGGTGCAGGGCAAGCTGCTCGACTACATCTGGACCAGTGTCTCGCGCGGTCTGCTCGGCTTCTGCTTCGCGCTGCTGATCGGCACCCCGCTGGGCCTGCTGGTGGCGCGGGTGCGGTTCGTGCGCGCCGCCATCGGGCCGATCCTGTCCGGTCTGCAGTCGCTGCCGTCGGTGGCGTGGGTGCCGCCCGCGGTGGTCTGGTTCGGCCTGGACAACTCGATGATGTACGCGGTGATCCTGCTGGGCGCCGTGCCGTCGATCGCCAACGGGCTGGTGTCCGGCGTGGACCAGGTGCCGCCGCTGTTCCTGCGCGCGGGCCGCACGCTGGGCGCGACCGGTCTGCGGGGCACCTGGCACATCACCCTGCCGGCGGCCCTGCCCGGCTATGTGGCCGGTATGAAGCAGGGCTGGGCCTTCTCCTGGCGCTCCCTGATGGCCGCGGAGATCATCGCGAACTTCCCGGACCTCGGGACGGGCCTCGGCCAGCTGCTGGAGAACGCCCGCACGGCCAGCGACATGGCCATGGTCTTCGAGGCCATCCTGCTGATCCTGTTCGTCGGTATCGCCATCGACCTGCTGATCTTCAGCCCGCTGGAGCGGTGGGTGCTGCGCAGCCGCGGCCTGCTGGTGAAGAGCTGATCCCCGTGCGCACGAAGCCCGTTCTCCTCGTCGTCGCCCACGGCAGCCGCGACCCGCGGCACGCTTGCACCGTGCACGCCCTCGTGGAGCGGGTGCGGTCGCTGCGGCCTGGGCTGCGCGTGGAGACCGGCTTCCTGGACTTCAACGTCCCCTCGGTGCAGGGGGTGCTGGACTCCCTGGCGGCGGAGGGCGTGCGGGACGTCGTCGCCCTGCCGCTGCTGCTGACGCGGGCCTTCCACGCCAAGGCCGACATCCCCGCCGTGCTGCGCGAGGCGCCGGCGCGGCTGCGGATCCGGCAGGCGGAGGTGCTCGGCCCGTCGCCGCTGCTGCTGTCCGCGCTGGAACGGCGGCTGTACGAGGCGGGGCTGACGCCCGCCGACAAGTCCTCGACCGGGGTCGTGCTGGCCTCGGCGGGGTCCTCCGACCCGGAGGCGATCGCAGTGATCGCAGGAATCGCGCGGGAGTGGCGGCACACCGGTTGGTGCGCCGTGCGGCCTGCGTTCGCCTCCGCATCTCTTCCGCGCACCGAGGACGCGGTGCGGGAGCTGCGCGCCCTCGGCTGCGAGCGGGTGGCCGTCGCGCCGTACGTCCTGGCGCCCGGTTTCCTGCCGGACCGGATCGCGCGCGGCGCGGCCGGGGCGGATGTGCTGGCCGACGTGCTGGGACCGGCGCCGGAGGTGGCCCGGGTGCTGCTCGAACGTTACGACGAGGCCCGCACACCCGCTCTGGCGGCGCTCGGCGCCTGAGCGCGCCCGTCCCGCCCCGGCAGGCTCCGACCTGCTCGGCTTCCCCGAAAACCCTTCCTGGCCACCTCCGGATCTGCTGGGATGGGTGCGGGAGCACTATCGGGGGAGAGCGGTTCGCGTGGCCGGTCAGGAGTTCGGGCATCATCTGGGGCTGCCCAGGGCCCTGTCGGGACTGCCGCTGAGCCCCCTGGTGCCCGGATACGGCGGCCTCGCCGCGGCCCAGCACGCGGCCGGCTTACGGCATCTCGGCGAAGTGCTGCGGGCCGGGCCCGGGGCGTTACGGGTCCTGGACGGGCTGTACATCGGCGCCGGCCCGCGCGGCCGGCGCCGGGTGGACGCGGCGCTGCTGGACGATCTGGCCGCGTCGTCGGGTCCGGCCACCGCACCGCTCGCCGCGCGACTGGCCGCGCTGCACCGCGCCGATCCGCAGGCCGTGCGCCGTGTCGTCCTCTACCAGCTGATATGCCTGCTGCAGGAACACCCGGAGGCCCGGCGTGCGCGGCTGGCCGGTGAGGTGGGGGTGCACGCCGACGAGGTGGCGGGTCTGGTGGCGGCGGCCCGGCTGCGGCCCGTGCTCGACCGGCGGCAGCGGGACGCCGCCGAGTCCCTGGCCGAGGCCCGCGGGCAGCGGCGGCTGCACCGGCTGCGGCGCCTGCTCGACCGGCTGCCCGCCGACGGCGACCCGGCGCTCGCGGCCCTGCGGGCGGACCTGGCCGGGCGGCTGCGCGGGGTCGAGGACGCGGTGCGGGCCGGGCGGCGGGCCGAGGACCGCGGTGACCACCGGGAGGCGAGCGCGGCGTACCTACGGGCGCTGCGCGCGGCCACCGACGACCGGCGCGCCTTCGCCGCCCTGGTCCGCGTGCACGGCCGCCGGCCCCTCCTCGGTGTCGAACTCGTCGACGGCCAAACCGAGTTGAGCTGGAAGGACCGGCGGGAGCAGCCGGGCGAGTGGCGGCTGCTGCGGCTGCTGCGCGACGCCGGCGGCAGGCCCGTCGTCCGCAGCGTCCTCGGTGCCGGTACGACCCCGGCGGGCACCGTCCGGGACCCGGGCGCCGCGCCGGGCGACACCGTCCGGTACGCGGCCCTGCCGATGCGGGACGGACGGCCGGACGGCCCGCCGCTGGTGTCGCGGCGGCTGCTCGTCGCCCCGGAGGTGGAGCGCCTGGTGCTGGCCGACGGCCCGGAGCGGATCGACGGCGCGTGGCAGCGGCCCGCGGGCGCCGTCGCCGTCACCGTCGAGCACACCGCGCCCGACGGGACCACCGCCGAACTCGATGCCGAAGAGAGCGGGTTCGCCGCCGCGGGGCTGGCGTCCGGCGGCCACGCCTTCCGGATCGTGTGCCACTACCGGGCGCCCGACGGCCACCCGGTGTCCTCCCCCGGCGTGCGCGCGACCGCCACCGTGCATCCCTGGCCCGAGCCCGTGGACACGCTGACCGCGCGGGCCGGCGACGGCTCCGTGCGGTTCGCCTGGACCGGGGCCGCCGAGGCGGAGGTCCGGCTGGTGGTCTGGCCGGGCGGGGCCCCGGCTCCGGGCACCCGGCTGCGCACGGACGAGCTGCCGCCCCCGCTGGACTGGCCCGGGGAGGGTGACGCCCTGCGCCCGCCGCCCGGCGGCTTCACGGAGGTCGCCGCCGTCGCCGTACGCGGCGCCCGGGCGCTGGCCGGGCCGGCGGTCGGCGTGGAGGCCGTACCCCCCGTGCCCGGGCTGGTGGCGCAGCGGCTGCCCGACGGGACGGCGCGGATCTCCCTGGACTGGCCCGGGGACGCCACGCACCTCGTGGTCGGATGGGAGCCCCTGCGGTCCGGGGGCGGCGGGGAGCGCACCGTCACCGCGCACGCCTACCGGCGCGGCGGGCTGCGGCTGCCGGTCGGGCCGGAGGCCGTCCGGGTGCGGGCTTCGACCCTGCCCCGGGTGCCCGGCGCCGTCGTCGTGGTGCCCGACGCGGCCGAGGCGGTGCTGCCGCCGGACGCGTCCGTCGCCTATCAACTGGTGCGGGCGTCACGGCGGTTCCGCGGCCGGGGGCGCACGCTGCTGCGGGTCACCTTCGCCGCTCCCGGCGCACTGCCGGAGGTCCCGGAGTTCGTGTGCGTCGCGCGCGGCGGCACCCTGCGGCCACGTGACGCCTCGGACGGGACGACCCTCGTACGGATCCCCGGACCGGAACTGGCCCGGCACGGCAGCCTGGAGCGGGAGCTGCCGGCCGCGCCCTGCCCGGCCCCCTACACCCTGCGCGGCTTCCTGCTCGGGGAGCACGCCGCCTCGGTACGACTCGAAGAACCCCCTCTCGCGAGCCTGGTGGTGCGCTGAGCCATGACGACCGTGATCTGCCCCTACTGCTTCGCCCGCGCGTCGGCGGCCAAACTGCCGTACCGCTGTCTGATGACCCCGAGCGGGGTGCGCGGCGGCGCGCCCTGCGGGCCCGAACGCGACGACCTGTGGGCCGGCTTCATGGGTCCCGGCGTGCCGCCGGCGGCCCGGATGCGCGGGCCCGTGTTCACCCCGGCCCGGAGACTGGCCTCCTTCGCCGGGGCGGGCAGCAGCGTGCCCTGCCCCAAGTGCGGGGTGCCGACGCCGGTGCGGGTGTGCGCGTCCTGCCACAGCGATCTGCCCAGCGACTACTGCGACCAGGACAGCCGGATCATCGCGCTGGTCGGCGCGAAGGCATCCGGCAAGAGCACGTACGTGGCCGTGCTGCGCAACGAGCTGGACCACCGGGTCGGGCAGGCCTATCACGCGTCGCTGGCCGCGATGGGGCAGAGCACCCAGACCCGGGACCGGGAGATGGCGGAGGACCTGTACGAGCGGCTGCGGCTGCCCGACGCCACCCGGCCGGCCGCGCTCGGCTTCAACGACCCTCTGCTGTACCGGCTCAGCCTGCCCAGACGGGGGCTGTTGGGCGGCACCGGCACCCGGCACACGACGCTCGTCTTCTTCGACGCGGCCGGTGAGGATCTCGCGGGCGCGGAGGCGATGGACCGCTACACCCGCTACCTCGGTGCCGCCGACGGCATCATCCTGCTCGTCGACCCGCTCCAGCTCGGCTCCGTGCGCGACCGGTTGCCGGTGCACGACGGTCCGCCGCTGCCCGTGGTGGAGACCTCGCCCCGGCAGATCGCCGCCGACCTCGCGGCCCAGCTGCGCGCCCACGGCAAGGGCAGGGCCGGCGGCCGGGTGTCCACGCCGATCGCGGTGGCCGTGACGAAGACCGACATGCTCAAGTCCCTGCTCGACCCGCACTCCCCGCTGCTGCACAGCGCCCCGCACGGTGCGGGTGCCTACGACGCCGAGGACCGGCTCGCCGTCCACGAGGAGCTGCGGTCGCTGCTGACGGACTGGGACTCCGGCGCGCTGCTGCGCCAACTGGAACTCGACTTCGCCGAGTTGTCGCTGTTCGGTCTGTCCGCGCTGGGGGCGCCGCCGCCCGCGGACGCCCCGGCGGACGCGCCGAAGTCGGGGCCGCAGCCGGTGCGGGTGGAGGATCCGCTGCTGTGGCTGCTGTCCCTGCGCGGGCTGCTGCCGGTCCACGCCGCGGCGAAGGGGCGTGCCCGGTGAGCCTCGCGCAACTGCACTACACCTCGGCGCCGCCCGGCCCGGACGGGTCCGGTTTCCGGTTCACCGCGGTCAGCCCGGAGGTGCCGGCCACGCTGCTGCGGGAGGCCGAACAGCTCATCGGGTACGAGCCGCCGCGCGACCTGCCGGACCGGCCGGACGCCGAGCAGCTCAAGGGCTTCCCCAAGGCCTTCTCCTTCAGTCAACTCAGCGACGGCGGACACCTGTTGAGCCGCTCGGTGTACACCGGGGCGGACTACAGCGGGCGGTGGGGGAACTTCCACGCCCACGCGGTCCATCTACCGGCCGGCACGCGGCTGCCGGACGGGGCGCTGCCGGTCACGGCATGGGAGTCGGTGCGCTGGGCCGACGCCACTCCCCCGGGCGGGCGCCCCGCGCCGGTCGACCGGTTCGAGCCGCCGGGGCTGCTGCGCCGGGACGGGCTGGTGGCGTTCGCCCGGTCCCGCGCGGAGCGGCTCGCCGCCTTCTTCACCGACCTGCGCACCCTGGCCGAGGGCGTCGACGCACGGCAGATCGTGCTCGTGGAGCGGGACAGCGCCGACGTCGCCCAGTGGATCGCGCTCGCCTGCACGGTCCTGCCGCGCGAACAGGCGCACCGGCTCACCTTCACGACGTACACGCGGCGCCCGCAGCAGGCCCGGCAGCAGATCGTCGGTGCGCTGCCGTCCTCGGAACCGGTCGGCCACGACCACCGGTTCCGGGTGCACGACTGCACCGGCCGGCCGGCGGCGGAACCGGTGACCGACGCGTGGGCCGAGACGTGCGCACGAGTGTGGACGGCCGGGCGGCCGGAGCTGTTCCGCGAGACGTCCGGGGAGCTGGGGCCGCTCGCCGTGGCCGCGCTGGCCGACGGCATCGCCCTGCGCGCGGACGCCCGCGCGGCGGCCGCCCGCTGGACGGCCGACCACGTGTGCGACCTGGAGGAGGGGACCCTGACCGCGGTGGTCGCGGAGCTGGCGCGGGAGCGGGGCGGAGACACCGAGCGGCCCGGCCGGACCGCCGGAGCCGTCCGCCACTCCCCCGCCGGCACGCCGCTCGACGAGGAACCCCCCGCGCTGGCCGCCCTGTTGACCCGGCTGGACGGGCAGGTGCCCACCTTCGTGTCCGCGCCGCTCGCCGCGCGGGTGCTGACCTCGGCGGTGCGCGGGCAGGGCCCGGTGCCGGCGCTGGGCGCGGGCTCGCTGACCTCCGGGGTGCGGGCCGGCCTGGCCCGGGACCTCGCACCCGCCCTGCGGCACGGCATCGCCGACCCCACCCGGCCGGCGACCGGCCGGCCCCTGGCCCTGCTGCACGTCGCCGACCTGCTCGACGTCGACTGCCAGGACGTGCTCCCGGACTTGGCGGGCCGTATCGCCCGGGAGCTGGTGAGCGGCCGGGCGGCGCAGAGCGCGCCCGGGGACGGTGACAGGGACGAGGACGGGGACGGAGGCGAGGGGCAGGCGGCGCCCGCCGCCGGACCCGCCGACCGAGGCGGTCGCCCGGGCGCACCGCTGTCGCCCCGCCCCGCCGGACACGGCGGCCACCGGGCGCGGCAGGACGGCGAGCGCGCGTGCGCCCCCGCTCTCCTCGACGCCGTCCACGGCCATCCCGCCCTGCGGACCGCGCTGTTCGGGGCACTGGACGCGCTCGCGGCGGCCAATCCGCCCGGGGTCGCCGCCCGGCTCGCGGGATCGGGACTGCCGGTGAACCTGGACCCCGGGGTCCCGCACCTGCGGATGTGCGTGCTGGAGGGTGCGCGGGTGCGGCCCGGCGAGGACCGGCTCGGCCGGTGCCATGCCGTGCTGCGCGCCGCTGGTGTCTCCCCGCACGCCGACCCGTCCGTGCTGCGCACGGCGTTCCACCTGGTGTGGCCCGACGGCTCGCCCACCGGCGCGGAGGCGAGCCTGCTGCTGAACGAGCTGGGCTCGGACGCGCACCGGCTCGCCGGCACCCGGGACCTGCTGGTCGAGGCCGCGCTCGCCGCCCCGGCCGACGACCCCGACGTCACCGTGCTCGCCACCGAACTGCTGCGCTGCTTCACCGCGGAGCTGCTCCCCGCGCACCGGGCCCCGCTGCTCCTGCTGGAGTTCGCGGCGCTGCTGGGGTCCGAGGGCGAGGGCGAGAACTGGGTGGAGCGGATCCGGGTGCTGCGCGACGGCGCGGTCGAGCCGGTGCCCGGCCAGGTCACCCGGCGGGTGTACGACGCCCTCGCGCGGCGGCTGCTGCTCACGCCCGCGCCGGACAGCGAGCTGTACGCGCTGGCCCGCTCGGGCGACGCGGAGCTGCTGGCCGCGTACGAGCGGGTGGCGCGCGGGGACCAGGTGATGCAGCGGCTGCGCACGGTGCCGTCGTACGTCGCCGCCCGCTTCTGCGACTGGAGCGCCTACCCGGACACCCATGCCGCGTGGGCGGCGACCCGGACGGCCTTGCTGACGAAGGTGCTGCGGCCGGTCGTACGGGCGCTGCGCGAGGAGGACCGGACGGCCGTCGAGGAGGCGCTGCGGCGCACCGGCCGGGGCCGGCTGGACGCGTACCACGCGTGGAACCGGCCGGGCGCGCTCGGCCGGCTGGCGGGCCGGCTGACCGGGCGTGGCCGGCGCGAGGAGCGGCCCGCGGCCTGGTACGGGGACGTGGAGCCGCCTTCCGACGGCGGTGCGCCGTGAACGAGGCCGGGGGAGGTTCGGGGATGCAGATCGCCGTGCAGGCGGCGGAGGCCGTGTGCCTCTGGGCGGGGGTGGTGGCCGCCGCGGTGTGCCTGTTCCGGACGCTGTGGGAGTTCCTCGGCCGGGGCGTGAGCGCGGTGTGGCAGAGCCTCGGGCCGTGGGAGGCGGGCCGCCCGGACCCCCGTCTGGTCGGTACGAACGGCTCGGAGCCGTCCCAACTCGCCTACTGGTGGCGGCAGTCGTGGACGGACGCGGTCTCGGCCGGGCTGGACGGCATGCGGATGCTGTGGCGGGCGTTCAGCGATCCGTGGATGGACCGGATCGTGCCGAACCTGTTCCGCGGGCGGCGTCCGGCAGGACGGCGCGGCTCGGTGCCGTTCACCCGGTTCCTGCTGATCACCCTGATCGCGCCGGGCACGGCGGCGGGCACGCTGGTCGGCGCGGTGCTGGCGACCGTGCTGCTCGGCTGGGGCCTGCTGGTCTTCGGCCTGCTGCTGGGCGTGGTGTGGCTCGGCTGGGCCGCGGGTGTGCCGGCGCTGCGCGGGGTGGAGCGCGGCTGGGCACTGCTGCGCGGCATCCGGATCAAGTGTCCCCACCCCGGCTGTTACGCGCCCGCCCCGCTGGCCGTGCACCGCTGCCCCAACTGCCCTGCCCAGCATGCTGAGTTGCGGCCCGGCCGGTACGGCACCCTGTGGCACGTCTGCGGCTGCGGGCAGCGGCTGCCGGCGACCCGGATCACCGGGCGCGGCAAGCTGTCCACGCTGTGCCCCGCCTGTGAACAGGTCCTGCCCGAGGCGGTGGGCACCACCCGCGTGGTCCACACCCCCCTGGTCGGCGGGACCTCCTCGGGCAAGACGATGCTGATGGCGGCCATGGTCGAGGGGCTGCAGGCCTGGGCACGGGAGGGCGAGCTGGGGGTGGCGTACGCCTCCGCCGACGACCGGCGCTCGCACACGGGGCTCAGCCGGCAGCTGACCGGCGCCGGCTGGGCGCACGCCACGACCGGCGGGCCGCCGCGCGCGCTGATGCTCACGGTGTCCCGGGGACGGCGGCGCCGGCTGCTGTATCTGTACGACCCGATGGGCGAGTCGGTGAGCGATGCCGAACGGGTGCGGGCCCAGCGCTACCTGGGGCACGCGGACGGGGTCGTGCTGGTCGCCGACGTGCTGGCCGATCCCACGGTGCGCGGCCGGCTGAGCCCGGCGGACACCGAGCGGGCGGACCGGGCCCGGCCCTCGGCGCAGGGGCCGTGGGAGACGTACCAGCGGCTGACCGGCGAGCTGGCCGCGCTGACCGGGCGGCGGCGCCGGCTGCCGGTGGCCACCGTGGTCACCAAGCGGGACGTGCTGGAGCAGCTGGCCTCGCTGCCGGTGCCGGGCGCCCGGATCGACGGCTGGCTCGGCGACATCGGCCTGGGCGCGCTGGTGCGGGCCCTCGGCCATGACGTCGGGGCGGCCCGCTACTGGGCGGTCAGCGCCTACACGGCCACCGGCACCGGACCGCTGGACAGCGAGCAGCGCCGGGCCGCCGAACCGGTGCTGTGGCTGCTCGCGGCCTCCGGGCTGCGCACCGGCCCGCTGATCCGGCAGCCCGGCGGCGGCACCGGACGGTTCCCGCGGCCCCGCAGGCGGCCGGACGGCGACAGGGAAGGCAGGTACAGCCCGGCATGAACCACGTCACCCCGCCCGTCGGCCGCGCCCGGCGGGTCATGGCCGGTCTGTTCGTCACCGCCCTGGTGCTGGCGGCGGCCGCCCTCGCCTGCACGGCCCGGCTGCTGTTGACGTGACCGGGCCCCACTCCCCTTGAACCGACGTGAAGAGAGAGGAACGACAGCGTGAGTGACATTCCCGGCGGGCCGATGGCCAACCGGCCGGTCCACTTCATCTGGCTGCTCGACTGCTCGTACTCGATGCAGGGCGAGAAGATCGCGAAGCTGAACTACGCGATCAGGGAGGCCGTTCCGGAGATGCGGTCGGTGGCCCACGACAACCCCGCGGCCCAGCTGCTGCTGCGCACGGTCACCTTCTCCACGACCGCGCGGTGGCACCATCAGACCCCGGTCCCGGTGGACGACTTCACCTGGCAGGACGTGCAGGTCGACGGCATGACCAACCTCGGTGAGGCGCTGCACCTGGTGGCTCGGGAGCTGCAGACCCCGCCGATGCCGCAGCGGGCGCTGAAGCCGGTGCTGGCACTGGTGTCGGACGGAGGGCCCACCGACGACTGGAAGGAGGGCCTGAAGGCCGTCGACGCCACGCCGTGGGGCCGCAAGGCGGTGCGGGTGGCCATCGCGATCGGCGGGGACGCGGACCGGGACGTACTGCAGGAGTTCCTCGGTAATCCGGAGCTGCAGCCGCTGGACGCCAACAGTCCCAAGCAGCTGGCGGCGGCGATCCGGTGGGCGTCGACCGCGGCCGTGAAGGCGGCCTCGCAGCCGGTCGCGGGCGACGGCTCCGGGGTGAACATGGCGAAGCAGCCGTTCGCGCCGCCGGTGCTGGACGACGACGATGACGACGACGTGTGGTGACGCTCGGGGTGCGGCGGTGGGAGATGCTGGCCGGCAGCGTCCAGGGGGTCGGCAAGCGCCACAACCAGGACTGGCTCGACTTCCTGGGCACCGGGTCCGGTGAGGATCCGCTGGTCCTGGCGGTGGCGGACGGGCACGGTTCGGCGGTGCACGCGCGCAGCGGGCTGGGGGCGCGGTTCGCCGTCGACCGGTTCCTCGCGCTGGCCGCCGGGTTCGGCCGGGCGGCCCACGACTGCCATGAACCGGGCCGGCTGTCCCGGCTGATGACGTACGCGCGGGACGACTTCCCGCGCTCCCTGGTGCAGGAGTGGCGGCAGACGGCGCTCGGCCACTGGGACCGCAACCCCCCGGAGGGGCAGGAGACGTCCCGGCGGGCGTCCGGGGAGCCGTCCCCGCAGGACAAGCTCGTGCTGTACGGCACGACGCTGATCGGCGCGGTACTCACGCCGTGGCTGTTCGTGGCCTGGCAGATCGGCGACGGGGACCTCGCGGTGGTCGAGCACGACGGCACGCTGAGCCGTCCGCTCGCGCCCGCCGAGGAGGACCTGGGCGACGAGACCGAGTCGCTGTGCGGGCGGGAGGCGTGGCGGGCGATGCGGATGCACTGGGCGCCGGTGTTCGAGGAGGCCCGTGCCCCGCGGCTGGTGGTGCTGTCCACGGACGGACTGTCGAAGAGCTTCGCCTCCGCGGACGGCTACCCGGACTTCGTGGCGGGCCTGGCCGGCCGTCTCACGGCGGACGGCAGCGCGGGCGTCCGCGGGGCACTCCCCGAGTGGCTCTCCCAGGCCTCGCGCTACTCCGGCGACGACACGACCCTGGCGGCGGCGGTACGCGCCGAGCACGACGGACGGGAGCCGGCGGCGGACGCTCCGGCGCAGGAGCGGAACGCCCCGGCCGCGCAGGACGCTCACGACCCTGCGCGACGGCAGGCGCCCCCTCCCGAGGAGGCCGACGACCCCGCGGCCGGGCCGCGCGGCGACGACGTGGACATGGAACGGAAGACGGAGACGTAGATGAGCGGCATGCTCGATGGCGGGACACGCCTCGCGGTGGAGAACGGTGCCGAGGCCGAGATCGTCGGCTTCCTCGGCGCGGGCGGCCAGGGCGAGGTGTACCGGGTCCGCACGCCGGCCGGTGAGCGGGCGCTGAAGTGGTACTACCCGACCTGCGCGACCACGGAGCAGGAGGCGGTCGTACGGGAGCTGGTCACCCGGGACTTCGCCGACGACCGCTTCCTGTGGCCGGAGGCCTTCGTGCCGCCGTACCGCGGCTCGTTCGGGTATCTGATGGGCCTGCGCCCGGACCGCTACAAGGGGCTCCCGGCGCTGTTCCGGCGGCAGTTGCGCACCAGCCCGGGCGCGCTGCTGACGGCCTGTCTGTACACGGTGGAGGCCTACCAGGCGCTGCACTCCCGGGGCATCGCCTACCGGGACATCTCCTGGGGCAACATCTTCTTCGACCCGGCCACCGGTGACGTCCTGGTCTGCGACAACGACAACGCGGTGGTGGAGGGCGACGTCAGCGGCATCTCGGGGACCATGGAGTTCATGGCCCCCGAGCTGGTGCGGGGTGACGCGGGTGCCCGGCCGGGCACTCAGTCGGACCTGCACTCCCTCGCCGTCCTGCTGTTCATGTTCCTGATGAACCATCATCCGCTGAAGGGGCGGCGGGAGCTGGGCATCCACTGCCTGGACGAGGCGGCCGAGCGGAAGCTGTACGGGAAGAGCCCGCTGTTCGTCTTCGACCCGGCGGACGGCTCCAACGCGCCCGACCCGGTGGAGCACACGACGGTGCTGGCCACCTGGGGCGCGGCGCCGGGCCGGCTGCAGGAGCTGTTCCGGCGGTCGTTCACCATCGGGCTGCGCGATCCGGCGGCCCGGGTACGGGAGTCGGAGTGGCGTGACGCCCTGCGGGCGGTGCTGGACGCGGTGGTGGAGTGCGCGTCGTGCGGGCGGCAGAACATGACCGAGCCCGGCGAGAACCCGCCGCCGCGGGGCTGCTGGGGGTGCGGGGCGCGGCTGGTGCTGCCGCCGCGGCTGACGGTGACCACTCCCCCGCCGCGCACCGAGCACCACATCCGGTTGCGCCGCGCGGCGCGGGTGCAGGCCCACCATCTGCTGCCGGAGCCGACACGGCACGACTGCTCGGACGCGGCGCTGGTGGCGGAGCTGGTCGAACACCCGAAGAAGCCGGGGCGGTTCGGCATCGCCAACCGGTCACGGGAGACCTGGACGGGCACCCGCTCCGACGGCAGTGTGCAGAAGGTCGAGCCCGGCCAGACCGTGCCGCTGCGGTCCGGTCTGGAGCTGGACCTCGGCGGCGGGGTCCGCGCGGTGGTGCGGGCGCAGTAGGGGGCGGAACGGGGATCGGGGCCCCGTGGCGGCGGGGCCCCGGTCTCACAGCCCCATGGCGTGCAGGAGCTGCTGGGTGAAGGTGAGGCTGGCGGTGCCGGCGGCGGCGCCGATGCTGATGGTCTCCAGCGCGGAGCGGATCCGGCCCCGGTTGGGGGGCAGCCCGTCCTCGGCGGACTCCTCCAGCGCGCCCTGGATGACCTCACCGCGGCTGACGAGCCCCGGGTACTCGGCGCGCAGCGCCTCGGTGAGCCGGTCGGCGAGGCCCATGAGGGCGTCCAGGTCCGGCGCGTAGTGGTTGATCTGCATACGGCCGTTGTCGCCGAACTGGGCGGGGCCGCTCACGTTGCCGAAGTTGTAGGTGCTCATGTCCTGTCCTTGCCTAATGACCGAGGGAACCGGGGGTGGATCGAAAGGGCCGTCAGGGGGGTGGTGCTCAGGGTCTCGGCGCGGGCGAGCCGGGCGCCGGTCCGCCGCCGGGCGGGGCGCCGTGGGGCCCGGGACCCTGTTGCCCGGGCACTGCGATCGTGCCCTGGTTGCCGAAGATGCTGGGACCGCTGACGTTACCGATGTTGTAGGTCTGCGTGCTGATGACCTGGAGGGCCTTGTCGTAGGAGCTGGTGTCGATGTGGTGGTCCTCGAGGAACCGTTCCGTGGCGACGAGTACGCCCTGCTGGAGCCGGAACAGGAAGTCCTGCGCGTCGGTGCGTTCGGCGTAGCCCGCCTCGTCCCAGGCACCGAGGTCCTCGCGGAGGCTGCCCGTGGCGCCGTAGTCGTACCGGAGGTGCTGCTTGGTGATGCCGCGCCGGTCCTTGGCCAGCGCCCTTTCGTGGTCGCTGCGCCAGCGGTGCCGGCGCTGGACGCGGCCGAGGGCGCCGCGCAGTTCCGGGCCGGTACGGCGGGTGGCGTACCGGATGAGGTCCCACCGGCGTTCGAAGGGGGCCACGGGGAGCCGGTCCACGCGGTAGAAGCGGCCGTCCAGCGGTGGTATCGCGTAGGCGGCGACCTCCCAGGTCAGGCTGGGCGGCTGCAGGATGGCCCGCAGGTACATGGAGACGATGAGGCGTCCGCCCTCGCCGATGCGCTCCAGACACAGGTGGGTGCGCATGCCCGCGCCGGGTGTCTGCAGGCCCGCCTGGACGAACTGCTTGGGTATCTGGGCGCGGGGCCGCCGGGTGCGGTCGGGCACCAGCTCGGGGATGAGGTGGGCGTTGCTGCCGAGGACGTAGAGCCGGTTCCTGGCCCGCAGGCCCTGCAGTCCGGAGACGTTCTCCATGTGGCGTGCCACGTAGGTGTGCAGGTCGATGGCGTCGAACGGGATCAGCGGGAGCTTTCCGCCGCCGGGGGCCTCGGCGGGTCTGCTGACGTCGATCGGCTGCCAGACCACCTCCTTGATCTTGTCGCCGCTGCCGACGAACGGCTTGGTGTGGGCGGCCGCGTCCGCGTAGGGCAGTACGTTGGTGCGTTTCAGCTCGGTCAGGGCGGCCTCGGCCTCGGGCTCCACCGGGGGTGCGGTCCGCTCCGGCCGCTCGGCGGAGAGGAACACCTCCCGCGCCGTCTCGCGGCCCCGGGCCTCCTTGTGATGGACCAGCGCCCAGGCGACCGCGTAGGCGCCGATCGGGCCGAAAATCGCCACCCATCCGAGTGAGGGGTGTCCGTTGACCAGCCCCCAGAGGGCGAGGAGGAGCGCGAGGGGTACGACCGCCGCGAGGAGGGCGAGCCGGCGGTCGAGGGTGGCGCGGCGCCGCGTGGCCACGCGTGCGTGCCGGGCGAGCGCCACGAAGTTGATGCCGAGGCTCAGTCCCAGGGCGTCGAGCCGGTCGCCGGTGAGGGCCCGGTCGACGTAGAGGGCGAAGGCGTCGTCGAGGTGCACGGAGGCGCTCAGCCGCCGTGTCACTCCGTCCTTGCGGTACTGCGGCAACGACGGTAATGGTCTGCCCGTCACCTGCGATCGCCCCCCTCCGGCCGGTCCGCGCGCTTCACCCTAGGGACAACCCGGCGGTCTTGTCGCGGGGTTCGGTGAGCCGGGCCGTCCGGGGCCGGATCGTGGTATTGGCCGCCGCGGTCCGGCGCTCCCCTGCGACGTCGGACCGGCGGCGGCGTCTCGTTCTGCGTCCGCCGCCGCCGGCGTGTCACAGGCGTGGCGCTCGCGCGGCGAACGAGGGGCGTTTATCGGCCAAGCGGGTTCCGGTTCAGTCGAAGCGGAGGGATCCGGTGCGGGTGCGCTTGATCTCGAAGACGTCGGGGTGGCGGGCCAAGGCGCGGAAGGCGTCGAAGAGTTCGGCCGCGGCGGCCCCGCGGGGGACGGCGCGCAGCACGGGTCCGAACCACACCGTGCCGTCGACGTGCAGGGTCGGCGTGCCGACGTAGCCGCCCGACTCCGGTTCCGCCCCGGCCTCGTGGCTGTGGCGGACCGCGTCGTCGTACGCGGGGTCGTGGGCGGCTGCGGACAGCTCGGCGGGGAGCCCCAGTTCGGCGAGCGATTCGCTGATCACCAGGTCGAAGTCGTCGGTGCCGCGTTCGTGGATCCGGGTTCCGAACGCGGTGTAGAGGTCGCTCAGCACCTTGTCGCCGTGCCGTTCCGCGGCGGCGACGGCGACCCGCACCGGGCCGATCGAGCGGTCCACCAGGTCGCGGTACCACTCGGGCAGTTCGTTGCCGGTGTTGTGCAGGTACAGGCTCATCACCCGGAAGCGGAGGTCGAGCGGGCGCAGGCGCTCGACCTCGAGCAGCCAGCGGGAGGTGATCCAGGCGAAGGGGCAGGCCGGGTCGAAGAAGAGGTCCACCCGGGTCGGGGCGGAGGCGGTACCGGTACCGGAGGCGGAGGCGGAGTCCGTGGTGGTGGCGGTACCGGAGTCGGCAGTGGTGGCGCGGTCGGTCATGACGGCGACGGTAGTCCGTCAATGGGGCGGAAAC
This sequence comes from Streptomyces sp. NPDC051133, assembly GCF_040682635.1. Classification (NCBI taxonomy): domain Bacteria; kingdom Bacillati; phylum Actinomycetota; class Actinomycetes; order Kitasatosporales; family Streptomycetaceae; genus Streptomyces; species Streptomyces sp. NPDC051133. The sequence goes on along the minus strand of NZ_JBFBBK010000029.1, from coordinate 13,956 downwards.
CCGGCCCAATCGCCGCCTGTTTTCTTGGCCCATTTTCGACGGGCCGGCCCTCGGTCCGGCCGGCCCGCCGCCGCTCAGTCGTCCCCGTCGTCGTCGCCGTCGTCGCCGTCGTCGCCGTCGTCGCCCCCGCCCGGGCCCACGAGACCGATCCCGGTGGCGCGCAGCCGTTCCGGGTCCGCCGTGACGTCGATCCGGGTGATCCGGCCGTCCGTGCCGAAGGTGAAGGCCAGGGCCAGGCGCAGGCGGCCGTACTCGGCCATGACCAGGCCGATCCGGCCGTCGAGCAGGGCGAGGCCCGCGGACTGGGCGCGGGCCATGGCGGCCATGGCGCCGCGGGCGACGGGCTCGCCGCCGCGCAGGGTGATCGGCTCGGGCGTGGGCACCACGCGGGCGTCGGCGTGCAGCACCACGTCCGGGTCGAGCAGGGCGACCAGGGCCGTGAAGTCGCCGCCGCGGGTCGCGGCGAGGAACGCCTCGACGGCCGCGTGGCGGCGCCCCGCGTCGGCCGCGGGCGCGGACGGACGGCCCCGCACCCGGCGCCGGGCGCGGACGGCCAGCTGCCGGGTGGCGGCCGGGGTCCTCTCGATCAGCGGGGCGATCTCGTCGAAGGGCACCGCGAACATGTCGTGCAGGACGAAGGCCACCCGCTCGGCCGGGCCGAGGGTGTCGAGGACGACGAGCAGCGCGACCCCGACCTCGTCGGCCAGCAGCGCCTCCCGGGCGGGGTCACCGGCCTCGGGCGGACCCGCCGGGCCCGGTGCGTGCGCCCGCTCGTAGGCGTGGGCCTGGTCGTACGCCTGCGCGCCGGTGCCCGCGCCCGCGTCGAGGGACTCCTCGCGCCGGTTGCGCCGGGCCCGCAGCAGGTTCAGGCAGACCCGGGTCACCACGGTGGTCAGCCAGGCGGTGAGGTTCCCGACCGCGTCGATGTCCGCCTGCCGGGCGCGCAGCCACGCCTCCTGCAGGGCGTCGTCGGCCTCGGCGGCCGAGCCGAGCAGCCGGTGGGCCACCGCCGACAGGTGCGGCCGGTCCGCCGCGAACCGGGCCGCCAGCCGCTGCCCGGCATCCTCTCCGACGTCCTCCACCGTGCCTCTCCCCCTTCCCGCACGCGGGTATGTACGTCCCGCGCGTTCCGGGGGACACGAAACGCCAGACCGGCCGGAGCGTCAACTTCCTTTGCGTGCGGCCTCGTCGGCCCTGCGCACCAGCTCCGCGACCGGCATCGAGCCGGCGGCCCGGCGCTCCCGCGCGAGCCGGCCCGCGAGCCGCTGCAGCAGTTCGGTCAGTGGGGTGAGTACACCGTGCGGCCGGCCGAGCAGGACGATCTCACCGTGGAGATGGTCGGCGGACCGTCAGGCTTGCGCAGCCGTCAGCTCGACCAGCTTGACCACGGTGTTCCAGTTCCGGCTGGTGGCGATCAGCCCTTTGACGACCGGCCGCCGGGACAGCGCCTCGGCCAGCTTGGAGCGGCCGACGCCGTCCGGGGCGTAGAGGTAAAGGCAGCGGTCGCCGAGCCGGAACTCCTCCGGGAGGTGGGCGGCCCGGTCGATCGCCGCGTAGCGGTCCGGGGCGACGGGCGCGGAGAAGTAGGTCACGTGCAGCTGCCTGGCCTCCAGTTCGGCGGCCGGGAACGGGCAGTCCTCCGCGACCGCCTTCAGATAGGTGTGGTCGCGCACGATCACGTCGACCGGGAAGCCGAACCGCTCCTCCAGGGCCCGGCTCAGCTCCGCCCCCAGCGACTCCTCGTCGCCGCGGTCGGTGGTGAAGACGGCCTGACCGCTCTGCAGATGGGTGCGTACGGCGGTGTGTCCGAGGCCGGTGAGGAGGGTGCGCAGCTCGGCCATGGGGAGCTTTCTGCTGCCGCCGACGTTGATTCCGCGCAGCAGCGCCGCATAGGTCGTCATCCGCCCAGCCTAGAACGGCCGTCGTGCCCCGTGGGGGCGGGCACGACGGCCGTACGCCCGGCGTGCGCCGGGTTGCGCGAAACTCTGGCGGATCAGCGGGTGCGGATCAACTCCTACACGCAGCTGTGACTTGTTCAACAAGGTTTCGTAATCACAAAGTGGATCTCTGTCGGCGGATCGGACAGCCGTCCGCGACCGGCATCCCTGAGAGGCGTCCCCGACAACGGCCGGTAGATGTAAGGGCCCGCTGTCCTCCTGAGCGACGAGGCCGCCGCCCCGTACTTCACCGGGCAGCACGACGAGACGCCGTTCCGCGGCCCATACCGTCGATCCGGAGCGAGCACGGACGGGGCGGCAGGGGGCCGCCACCGCACACGAGGGGGAAGGCCCGTCATGGGGAACAGGGACGCACGGGTGCGGGGGCTGGCGGCCCGCGCCGGCGGCTGGAGCGCACGGCACCGCTGGGCGGCCGTCGGCATATGGGTGCTGTTCGTCGTCCTGGCGATGGGACTGGGCTCGGCGGCGGGCCGGGTCGACGTGAACGAGGGCGACCAGCTGAGCGGCGAGACCCACACCGCGGCGCGGATCATCGACGACGCGGGCATCAAGGAGCCGGCCGGGGAGACCGTCCTGATCCAGGCCGGGCCGGGCGCGGGAACGGCGGCTTCGCCGGAGTTCCGGGGCGCCGTCGCCGATGTGGTGAAGGCCGTCGAGGGCACGGGGAAGGTCACGGCCGTGACCTCGCCCTACGACACGCACACCATCTCCCGGGACGGCCGCAGCGCGCTGGTGCAGTTCGACATGCGCGGGGACGCCGAGACGGCGGTCGACCGGGTCGAGCCGGTGCTGCACGCCGTCGCCGGGGTGCAGAAGGCGCATGGCTCCGTGCGGATCGAGGAGATCGGCGGCGCCAGCATGCAGAAGCAGTACAAGGACGCCTTCGGCAACGACTTCCAGAAGGCCGAGTACTCGGCGGTGCCGGTGGCGTTCGGCATCCTGCTGATCGCGTTCGGCGCGCTGGTGGCCGCGCTGCTGCCGGTGGCGCTGGCGATCACCGCGATCATGGCGACGATGGGTCTGATGGGCCTGGTCAGCCATCTGCAGCCGATGAGCGACACCGCCAACTCCGTGATGCTGCTGGTCGGTATGGCCGTCGGGGTCGACTACTGCCTGTTCTACCTGCGCCGCGAGCGTGAGGAGCGGGCCGCCGGCCGGGACGCGGGCACCGCGCTGCGGATCGCCGCCGCCACCAGTGGCCGGGCGGTCGTCGTCTCCGGGATCACGGTGTGCGTGGCGATGGCGGGCATGCTGTTCACAGGGCTCGCCGAGTTCGAGGCGATGGGCCTGGCCTCGCTGATGGTGGTCGCCGTCGCCATGGTCGGCTCGGTGACCGTCCTGCCCGCGCTGCTGTCACTGCTCGGCGAGCGGGTCGAGAAGGGGCGGCTCCCGTTCCTGGGCCGCCGGCGCGGGAAGCGGTCCGCGACCGAGGGCAGCCGGTTCTGGACGGCCGTGCTGCGGGGCGTGCTCGCCCGGCCGCTGGTCTCCGTCCTCGTGGCGGCCGGCGCGCTGCTGGCGATCGCCGCGCCCGCGCTGGGCATGAAGACCCAGCAGCTCACCCTGGACCAGGAGTTCGGCAAGTCGCTGCCCATCGTGCAGACGTACAACCGCGTCAACGACGCCTTCCCCGGCGGCAGCGAGCCGGCCCAGGTCGTCGTCCGGGCCAAGGACATCAACGCACCCGAGGTGCGCCGGGCGCTGGCCGAGTTCAAGAAGCAGGCGATCGCCTCGGGCGCCTCGCGCGGCCCGGTCGTCATCCGGCTGCACGACGCCCAGAACGTCGCCCTGGTCTCCGTGCCGCTGGTCGGCGGCTCCGACATGGACCGGGCGGTGAAGAGCCTGGACAAGCTGCGCGACGAGGTCCGGCCCGCCACGCTCGGCAGGGTCGACGGCGTGCAGGCGCCGATCACCGGACAGGTGGCCGGCAACCACGACTTCAACGACCAGCTGCTCGGCTCCGTCGTCCCGGTCTTCGCGTTCGTGGTCGTCTTCGCCTTCCTGCTGATGCTGCTGTCGTTCCGCTCACTGACCGTCGCGATCACGTCGATCGTGCTCAACCTGCTGTCGGTGGCCGCCGCCTACGGTGTCCTCGTCGCCGTCTTCCAGCACGGCTGGGGTGCCTCGCTGGTGGGCGCGCAGGGTGTCGGCGCGATCGTGACCTGGCTGCCGCTGTTCCTCTTCGTCATCCTGTTCGGGCTGTCGATGGACTACCACGTGTTCGTCGTCTCCCGGATCCGCGAGGCCCGGCTGCGCGGCCGTGACACCAAGGACGCGATCCGGCACGGCGTGGTCACCACGGCCGGGGTCGTCACCAGCGCCGCGGTCATCATGGTCGCCGTGTTCGCGATCTTCGGCACGCTGTCGATGCAGTCCATGAAGCAGATGGGCGTGGGCCTGGCCGCGGCGGTCCTCATCGATGCGACGGTCATCCGCGGGGTGCTGCTGCCGGCGGTGATGGCACTGCTCGGCGAGCGCAACTGGTACCTGCCGAAGTGGCTGCACAGGCTGCCCGACCTCACCCACGACGAGGCGCCGGAGGCCGCCGCGGGGCCGGTGCGCGGACCGGAGGAGCGGCTGCCGGTCTGATCCCGCCCGCCTGCCGCGAGGGCCCGCCGGTCTCCCCCGGGAGGAACCGGCGGGCCCTCGCGGCCGGACGGGGCGGCGTGGCCCGGGAAGCCGCTCGTCTCCCGGCGGCACTGGCTCAGCGCTGGTACCGGGCCAGGACCAGGTTGCCGTCCTTCTCCAGGCGTCTGCGCAGGGTCTGGAGGCCGATCGCGCCGCTGTAGTACTCCTGGAAGGCGGGGGTGGCCACCTTGTCCTTCCACTCCGGGTAGCCGCGGACGGACTGGGCGGGCGCCGGGCGCAGGCCGGCCGCGAGGGCGGTGCCGGTGGCCCAGCCGTAGCGGGCGGTGTGCAGGGCGGGGTCCTTCAGGGCCCGGGTGCCGGTGGGCAGCATCCAGTCGCCGAGGGCGAGGCGGACCATGTTCTCCGGGCGCAGCAGGAAGCCGATGAAGGCGGCGGCCTCCTTCTTGTGCGGGCAGTCCGCGGAGACGGACAGGGTCTGCGGGCTGACGCCCTGGCTGAGCCCGTCGGCGCCGGCCGGGGCGGGCAGCACCTGCCAGTGGAAGCCCTTGGGGGCCTGCTGCACGATCTGCTGGCGGTAGGAGAAGCCCAGCGGGACCATCGCGTACCGGCCGCCGAAGAGGCCGGGCAGCGTGTCCGAGCCGCCGCTGCCCAGGGTCGAGGCGGGGGCGCTGCGGTCGGTGGCGACCTGGTCGTGCACGGTGCGGGGCATCACCGCGTCGGCCGCGGTGAAGCGCACGCTCACGTGCCCGGCGGCATCCCGGTGGAAGAGCTGTCCGCCCGCGGAGAGGGAGAGGTTGAGCGTGGCGGAGACGGGCTCCTTCAGCGGCCAGGCCACCCCGTACCTCCCGGGCCCGCTGAGCTTCTTCGTGACCTGCCGGAACTCGGCCCAGCTCCAGGGGTGTCCGGGCGTGGGTATGCGGACGTGGGCGCCGCGCAGCCGGTCGGCGTCGGCGATGAGCACCCGGGGTTCCTGAAGGAAGGGCACGCCGTAGACGCCGTGCCCGAAGGTGGCCGTGTCCCAGCTGCCGCGCGGTATGTCGGCCTTGAGGCGGGCGGGCAGCAGGCCGGTCAGGTCGGCGAGGTAGCCGCCGTAGGCGAAGTCCGCGAGGTCGTCGGAGGCGTCGTGGATGACGTCCGGGGCCTCGCCGCCCTCGAAGGAGGTGAGCAGCTGGTCGTGCACACCGTCCCAACTGCCCTGCACGTACTCGACCTTGATGTCCGGATGGGTGGCGTTCCACTCCTTCACCAGTGCCTTGTTCGCGGCGACGGACTCCTGCTGCCAGGCCAGGGACTGGAAGCGCAGGGTGATGGGGCCGCCCGCGCGGTGGGCCGGCGCGGAGCAGCCGGTGAGGAGCAGCAGGAGCACCACGAGCGTCTTCACGCAGGTCCGCATCAGCTCTTCACCGCCCCGGCGAGCAGGCCGCCCGTGATCCGTCGCTGGACGAGTGCGAAGACGGCCAGGGAGGGCAGCGTGGCGAGGAAGGCCGCGGCGGCCAGCGGGCCTAGGTCGGCCACGCCCTCCGCGCCGATGAAGTGGGTGAGGACGACCGGGAGGGTCTGCTTCCCGGGGCTCTTGAGGAGCACCAGCGCGAAGAAGAACTCGTTCCACGCGGTGACGAAGGCGAACAGCGCCGTCGCCGCGATCCCCGGCGCGAGCAGCGGCGCCGTCACCGACACGAGGGTGCGCAGCCGCCCGGCACCGTCGACGGCCGCCGCCTCCTCCAGTTCGAGGGGTACGGCCCGGACGTGCCCGGTGAGCATCCACAGCGCGAACGGCAGCGCCCACACCACGTACACCACCACCAGTCCGGCCAGGGAGTCGATCAGCCGCAGGTGCTTCAGCACCAGGAACAGCGGGATGATCACCAGTACGAAGGGGAAGGCCTGGCTGACCACGACCCAGCCCGTGGCGGCCCGGGCGAGCCGGGTGCGGTGCCGGGCCATGACGTACGCCATCGGGGTCGCGATCAGTACGGCCACCACGGCGGTCCCGGCGGCCACCAGCGCGGAGTTGAGGGCCGCGTGCGCCAGCGGCTGCTCCTGGAAGGCCTGCCGGACGTTCGCGAGGGTGGGGTGGCGCGGGATCCAGGTCGGGTGGAGGCTGCCCAGCTCGCGCGGTGACTTGAGCGCGGTGGACAGCAGCCACAGCAGCGGGAAGGCCAGGAAGAGCAGGTAGCCGAGCAGGGCGGCGTACTGTCCGGCGCGTGCCGCACGGCGGCCGCTCATGCGTCCCCACCTCCGCGCAGCCGGCCGGCCAGGAACACCGCGAGCAGGATCGAGACGACCGCCACCAGCACACATCCCATCGCCGCCGCATAGCCGAACTGGCCGTAGCGGAAGGCCTCCTCGTAGGCGAACAGCATCGGCAGCCGGGTCTTCCCGCCGGGGCCGCCGCCGGTCAGCACGTACACCAGGGCGAAGGAGTTGACGTTCCAGATCAGGTTGAGCGCGGTGATGGCGAGGGCCACCGGTCTGAGGGCCGGCCAGGTGACGGTGCGAAAGCGGCGCCAGGCGCCCGCGCCGTCCACCGCCGCCGCCTCGTGGAGTTCACGCGGGACGTTCTGCAGTCCGGCGAGCAGGGCGACCGTGGTCTGCGGCAGGCCCGCCCAGACGCCGACGACGATCACGGCGGGCAGCGCGGTGGCCAGGCCGCTCAGCCAGTCCCGGCCGTCGCCGAGACCGAGGTCGCGCAGGGTCTCGTTGAGGACGCCCGCGTCCGGGTTGTAGACCAGCCGCCACATGATGCCGACGACGACCTCGGGCATCGCCCAGGGCACGATCGCGAGGGCGCGGGCCAGGCCGCGCAGTCTCAGCGGCTGGTCGAGCAGCAGGGCGAGGCCGAGGGCCAGCAGGAACTGGGGCACGGTGACACCGGCCGCCCAGACCAGTCCGATCCGGAAGGACTCCCAGGAGAGCGTGTCGTGCAGCAGGTCGCGGAAGTTCAGGGCGCCGATCCACCGGGTGGCCTGGGTGCGGCCGGACTGCGCGTCGGTGAAGGCGAGCAGGAGGCCGTAGAGCAGGGGGCCCACGCTGAGCACGAGGATCGGGATCAGGGCGGGCAGCACCAGGAACCAGGTGCCGTGATCGGCGACACGGCGGCCGGCCGGCCGCCGCGCTTCGGCCACTGCTGTCACGGAATCAGCCCCTTTGCCACTCCGATTGGCGTGTTCATGTTCGTGAAGGCCCGATGCCCCGTCAAGGGTCCGTGCACGCGCCCCTACCTGTGCGAATGCGAGACTGGCCCGAATACCGGCAGAGTGCGGGCGGCACGAAAGGCACGAGGATGGACGAGGCACGGGCACGGGACGTACTGGCCACGGCGGGGGTGCTGCCGGGCGCGGCCGGGGACGCGCGGCTCCTCGCCCTCGGCGAGAACGCGGTGTTCGCCGCCGGTGACCTCGTGGTGAAGGTGGGCCGGGACGCCGAGCTGCTGGAGCGGGCCCGGCGCGAGCTGGACATCGCCGGCTGGCTGGCCGCGGCGGGCGTACCGGCCGTGCGGGCGGCCGAGCCGGCGCCGCGTCTGGTGGAGGGGCATCCGGTGACCGTGTGGCACCGGCTGCCGGATCCGGTGCGGCCCGCCGGGCCACGGGACCTGGCGCAGCTGCTGCGCGTCGTGCACGCGCTCGGCTCTCCTCCTTTCGCGCTGCCGCCCCGCGAACTGCTGGGCGGTGTGGAACGCTGGCTGCGGCTCGCGGGCGACGCCGTCGATCCCGCGGACGCCTCCTACCTGCGGGAGCGCCGGGACGGCTTCGCGGCGGCCGCGGCCGCGCTGACCCCCCGTCTGGCGCCGGGGCCGATCCACGGCGACGCGCTGCCCCGTAATGTGCACGTCGGACCGGACGGACCGGTGCTGGTCGATCTGGAGACCTTCTCCGCCGACCTGCGCGAGCACGACCTGGTGGTGATGGCCCTCTCCCGCGACCGGTACGGGCTGGCGGCCGAGGCGTACGACTCCTTCACGGCGGCCTACGGGTGGGACGTGCGGGAGTGGGAGGGCTGTTCGGTGCTGCGGGGCGCCCGCGAGACGGCGAGCTGTGCCTGGGTGGCCCAGCACGCCCCGAGCAACCCGAAGGCGCTGGCCGAGTTCCGGCGGCGGGTGGCGTCGCTGCGGGACGGGGACGAGACCGTGCGCTGGTATCCGTTCTGAGAGCGCCGCGCGCCGCGGGGTGTGCAGGCGCCGCACCGCTACACGGGCCGGCTCTCCGCCGGCTCCCGCAGCGGCCAGGTGCCGTCGACCACCGCGTCCGCCTCCCCCTTGCGCCGCAGGAAACTCTGGAAGTCCGCCGCCCAGTCCGCGTACCACCGGATCTGGCACCGGTGGAGTTCCGCCGGGCCGAGGGCGGCGATCTTGGGATGCCGTTCGGCTATCGCGGAGGCGAGCCGCGCCGCGGCGAGGGCGTCCGCCGAGGCGTTGTGAGCCGCGTCGAGGACTATGCCGTACTCGGCGCAGACCGCCTCCAGGTTCCGCTTGCCGCGGCGGTAGCGGTCGACCCAGCGGTCGATGGTGTAGGGGTCGACGACCGGGGCGGGGGCGAGGCCGCCCAGCCGGTCGGAGAGGGACGGCAGGCCGTGCCGGCGCAGCTCGGCGGAGAGCAGGCTGAGGTCGAAGGCCGCGTTGTAGGCGACGACCGGGACGCCCGTCTTCCAGTACCCCACCAGGACGTCGGCGATGGCGTCGGCCACCCGGTCGGCCGGACGGCCCTCGGCCGCCGCCCGCTCGGTGCTGATGCCGTGCACGGCGACCGCGTCGGCCGGGATCTCCACGCCCGGATCCGCCAGCCACTCCCGGTGTCCCATGGGCTCACCGGCCCTGACCTCGATCACGGCGCCCGTGACGATGCGCGCCTCGCGCGGATCGGTCCCGGTCGTCTCCAGGTCGAAGCCGATCAGCAGCTCCCGGTGCCAGCCCATGGGCGGCCCCCCTTCTTGGTGGTGCTTTCCCCCAGTGGCCTCCACCATCGCACGCGGCACTGACAATCCGAGGACCGCGCTCCGCTTGCCGCGACGGACGGGTCAGGACACCGGGCGCGAATCCGCCCAAGTCAGCTCGAATTCCTCGCGGTATGTCGGGAAGAGTCCGGCTTCGCCCACGTCGTCCGACTTCACCAGCCGGCTGCCGTTGCGCAGCACCAGCACCGGCGACTCCATCCCGCGCGCCCCGCGCAGATAGGACTGCACCACGGCGATGCCGTCGGCGCCGTCGCCGTCCACCAGATAGGCGGTGAAGCGGGGCGTCTCGTCGTACACCTGGATCTCGAAGGCGCCCGGGTCGCGCAGCCGGGACCGCACCCGGCGCATGTGCAGGATGTTCATCTCGACCGAGCGGCTCAGTTCGCCCCGTTTCATCCCCAGTTCGCGCTCGCGGCGCTTGACCGAGCTGGACGCCGGGTTGAGGAAGAGCAGCCGCACCCGGCTGCCGGACTCGGCGAGCCGGACCAGACGGCGGCCGGAGAAGTTCTGCACCAGCAGGTTGAGGCCGATGCCGATGGCGTCGAGGCGGCGGGCACCGCCGAAGATGTCCTCGGCCGGGAACCGGCGCAGCAGCCGCACCCGGTCGGGATGGACGGCGACCACGTCCGCGTACCGGTCGCCGACCAGGTCCTCGACCGCGTCGACGGGCAGCCGGCGCGCGGAGGGCACGTCACCGCCCGCCCCCAGCATCTCCAGGAGGCGGGCCGAGGCGCGCTCGGCCTGGCTCAGGACCGCCCCGGACAGCGCCCGGTTGCGGGAGACGACATTGCGGGTCACCTCCAGCTCGTCCAGGGCGAGTTCGAGGTCGCGGCGCTCGTCGAAGTACGGCTCGAAGCACGGCCAGTGCTGCACCACCAGCTCACGCAGCTGGGGCAGGGTGAGGAAGCTGAGCACGTTGTCGTCGGCCGGGTCGAGCAAGTAACCCTTGCGGCGGCTGACTTCGCGGACGGCGACCGCGCGCTGCACCCACTCCTGCCCGGCCGGGCCGGCCGCGGCGACCACCCATTCGTCGCCGTGGACGGGTTCGTAGACGGGCCGCAGCACGGCGGCCACGACGGAGCGCAGCCGCTGTTCGACGAGGTTCAGCCAGATGTAGGCCCGGCCGGCCCGCTGGGCGCGGGTACGCACCTCGCGCCAGGCATCCGCGTCCCAGTCCAGCTCCGGCCCGATGGACCCCGCGTCCATCGGCCGGGCCAGGGACACCGCGCCGGGCGGGACGTCTGCGGAGCTCCCCTCGTGACCCTCGTCACCAGGGGGCAGCTCCAGCCCTCCCGAGCCCACCCGTGCACCGCCTTCCGCTCCCCCGGGCCTTCCCCGTCTCAACGATCAAGGAAGGGTACTCCGGGAGCGGTGGGCGGTGCAGCCGGATGGACAGGTCGGTTTCTCAACTGCTTTCCTCAACTGCGGCATGTCCCACGGGTGTTCCGCGACGCCCGCGCACGGGGAGTGAGCGGATTCATAGCCGTGACCTCTGTCGCGTCCACGCCGCCGCCTGCCCCGGCCGGCGAGCGGGAAGGACGGTGCCGGGCCCGGTCGGGAGCCGGCCACCGGCCGGGGGTTCACCCGCCCGGGGGCAGCCGTGCGGTCCGGCGCCGCGCACTCGCGGGGGATCACGCCTCCCCACGGCCGGTGCGCACGGCATTGACATCACTTTCCGGGAGACTCGGAAGCCAACAGGGCCCCAGGACGGCGGCACAACTGGGAGAGTCGTATCCATGCAGGTCTGGCCTGGAGAGGCGTATCCGCTCGGCGCCACCTATGACGGCGCCGGAACCAACTTCGCGGTCTTCACGGAGGCCGCGGACCGAGTAGAGCTGTGTCTGCTGCACGACGACGGCTCGGAGACGGCGGTGGAACTGCGCGAGAGCGACGCTTTCGTGCGGCACGCGTACCTGCCGGGCGTGATGCCGGGACAGCGGTACGGGTTCCGGGTGCACGGCCCGTACGACCCCGGGCGCGGGCTGCGCTGCAACTCGGCGAAGCTGCTGCTCGACCCGTACGCGAAGGCGGTCAGCGGCTCGGTCCGCTGGGGCGAGGAGGTGTACGGCTACCACTTCGGCGCGCCCGAGCGGCGCAACGACCTGGACTCGGCGCCGCACACCATGACCTCGGTGGTGATCAACCCGTACTTCGACTGGGGCGACGACCGTCCGCCGCGCACCGAGTACCACCACACGGTGATCTACGAGGCCCATGTGAAGGGCCTGACCATGCGTCACCCGGGACTGCCGGAGGAGCTGCGCGGCACGTACGCGGCGCTCGCCCACCCGGCGATCATCGAACACCTGACCAAGCTCGGGGTGACGGCGCTCGAGCTGATGCCCGTGCACCAGTTCGTGAACGACCACCGGCTCGTCGACATGGGCCTGAACAACTACTGGGGCTACAACACCATCGGCTTCTTCGCCCCGCACAACGCGTACGCCTCCTGGGGCGACCGCGGCCAGCAGGTGCTGGAGTTCAAGTCGGCGGTACGGGCGCTGCACGAGGCCGGGATCGAGGTCATCCTCGACGTCGTCTACAACCACACCGCCGAGGGCAACCACCTCGGCCCGACCCTGTCCTTCAAGGGCCTCGACAACCCGTCGTACTACCGCCTCACGGACGACCCCCGCTACTACATGGACACCACGGGCACCGGGAACTCCCTGCTCATGCGGTCCCCGCACGTCCTCCAGCTGATCATGGACTCGCTGCGCTACTGGGTCACCGAGATGCACGTCGACGGCTTCCGCTTCGATCTCGCGGCGACGCTCGCCCGGCAGTTCCACGAGGTGGACCGGCTGTCGTCGTTCTTCGACCTGGTGCAGCAGGACCCGGTGGTGTCCCAGGTGAAGCTGATCGCCGAGCCGTGGGACGTGGGCGAGGGCGGCTACCAGGTGGGCAACTTCCCGCCGCTGTGGACCGAGTGGAACGGCAAGTACCGGGACACGGTGCGGGACATGTGGCGGGGCGAGCAGCGGGCGCTCGCCGAGTTCGCCTCCCGGCTGACCGGGTCGTCGGACCTCTACCAGGACGACGGCCGCCGGCCGCTGGCCTCCATCAACTTCGTCACCTGCCACGACGGCTTCACCCTGCACGACCTGGTGGCGTACAACGACAAGCACAACACGGCCAACGGGGAGGACAACCGGGACGGCGAGAGCCACAACCGGTCCTGGAACTGCGGGGCGGAGGGCGAGAGCGACGACCCGGAGGTGCTGCGGCTGCGCGCCCGCCAGATGCGGAACTTCGTCGCCACGCTGATGCTGTCCCAGGGTGTGCCGATGATCAGCCACGGCGACGAGTTCGCCCGCACCCAGCGCGGCAACAACAACGCCTACTGCCAGGACAACGAGCTGGCGTGGGTGCGCTGGCCCGAGGACGACACGGATCTGCTGGAGTTCACGCGCGCGATGGTGTGGCTGCGCCGGGACCACCCGGTACTGCGCCGTCGCCGTTTCTTCCACGGCCGGCCGGTGGAGGGCACCCACGACGAACTGTCCGACATCGCCTGGTTCACCCCGGAGGGCCGCGAGATGACGCAGCGGGACTGGGATTCGGCCCGGGCCTCGGCCTTGACGGTGTTCCTCAACGGCAACGCGATCTCCGAGCCCGGCCCGCGCGGGGAGCGCATCACCGACGACTCCTTCCTGCTGATGTTCAACGCCTCGCCCGGCCCGCTGGACTTCCTCGTGCCGGTCGACCACGGCCGGCAGTGGCAGGTGGTCGTCGACACGGCCCGCCCGGAGGGGGTGCCGCCGGGAGCGGGAGCGAAGGTGGCGGCCGGTGACCGCGTCACCCTGCCGGAGCGCAGCCTGACGGTGCTGCAGCGGCCGGTGTAGGAGGGGCGGGCGGGGGCCGGACACGGGGCTGGAGGCGGTGGCGGCAGCCCGCTCAGCGGGGCTGTTCGTCCGGCACGGGCGCGGGGGCGGCGTTCTCCCGGGCTCCCGGCTCCGGCTCCCGCCCCTGGCCCCGCTGTTTGGCGTGCTCGTGTGCCTGGTCCTGGTCCTGGTCCTCGTCCTGCTCGTGGTCCTGGTACGTCGTCGGGCGCGTCGTGAGTGCCAGGGCGAAGGCGAGCGCGGCCGCCGCGCTGCCCGCCGCGAAGGCCGCCGCGGGGCCGTAGGAGTCGGCCAGGCGTCCGGTGACCGCGACCGACAGGGCCTGGCCGCCGACCAGGGCGCTCGTGGCGGTCCCCATCGCCTCGGCCAGCCGGGACGGTGCGACCGCGCGCTCCAGGAGCCCGAACACGGTGACGAGGTGCGGGGCGTACGTGACGCCGAGGACCGTGACGACGGCGTACAGGCCGGGCAGCCCGGTGGTGCCGGTCAACGGCAGCGACAGCGCGAAACAGGCCCCGGTCGCCAGCCGGCGACGACGCTCGTCGTGGTGATCGCGGCACTCGCCGGATACGCCTTCGCCTGGCTGGACTTCCCGCTCAGGGAGCCGCTGTTCCTGCTGG
>NZ_JBFBBK010000028.1:0-131164 GCF_040682635.1 Streptomyces sp. NPDC051133 | reverse complement strand
GGTTACATTCCGAACCCGGAAGCTAAGCCTCACAGCGCCGATGGTACTGCAGGGGGGACCCTGTGGGAGAGTAGGACGCCGCCGAACAAATTTTGGGAAAACCCCCGCATCGAAAGATGCGGGGGTTTTCTGCGTTTAGGGTTGGCCCATGCGCTATGACCTGATCATCTTCGACAACGACGGTGTCCTCGTCGACAGCGAGCCGATCTCCAATCGGCACCTGGCCGGCTATCTGACCGAGTTGGGGCACCCGACGTCGTACGAGGACTCCCTCCGCGACTACATGGGATCGGCGACGCACAGGATCCACGAGCTGATCCTGGAGCGGACGGGACAGCGGCTGCCGGACGACTTCGACGACGTGTTCCACGCGCGGGTCTTCGCCGCGTTCGAGCGGGAGTTGCAGCCCGTGCCCGGTGTGGCCGGCGTACTGGAGAAGCTGGCCGCGGACGGGGTGCCGTACTGCGTGGCCTCCTCCGGGAGTCATGAGCGGATCCGGGTGGGACACCGGACCACGGGGCTGGACCGGTGGTTCCGGGACGAGCGCGTCTTCAGCTCGCAGGATGTGGGGCGGGGCAAGCCGGCGCCCGACCTCTTCCTGTACGCGGCCGAGCGGATGGGGGTCGCCCCCGAGCGGTGCGTCGTCGTGGAGGACTCTCCGCTGGGCGTCCAGGCGGCCGTGGCGGCGGGGATGGACGTGTACGGGTTCACCGCCATGACACCGGCGGGACGGCTGGCCGGGGCGAACCAACTCTTCTCCTCCATGGGCGGGTTGCTTGACCTGCTCGTATGACCTGAGCCATCGCCGGGGGCCTGACAATTGTCATGCGGACGTCCGGACGATCGTTTCTACTGGCGGACCCCCCGCGACGGCGATGCTGAGGGCATGACGAAGAACACGGGGGCCCAGGGCCGGAGCGAGCAGCAGAAGCAGAACCCGAGCGTGCTGGACAACTTCAAGCCGCTGCTGGTCGACGTGGCGGTGCCGCTCGGCTCGTACTACGTCTTCAAGGACGGTTTCGGGACGAGCACGTTCGCCGCGCTCGCCTGGAGCAGTGCGGTGCCGGCGGTGCGGACCGTGTGGAGCCTGGTGAAGGACCGTACGGCCAACGGGCTGGCGATGCTCATCCTGGTCGTGAACGTGGTGGGCCTGGGCTTGAGCTTCGTCTCCGGTGACCCGCGGCTGATGCTCGCCAAGGACAGCGGGATCAGCAGCACCGTCGGAATCGGCGTCCTGGTCTCCGTGGCGCTCGGGAAGCCGATGATGACCGCCGGTCTCAAGCCGTTCATGGTGAAGGGGGACGCGGCCCGCGAGGCCGCCTGGGACCGGCTCGTCGCCGGGACCGCGGCCGGCTCCGGGGACTTCCGGACCCGGGAGAAGGTCTTCTCCGTGGTCTGGGGCGGCGTGCTGCTCGCCGAGTGCGTCGCACGGGTCGTCGGGGCGTACACGATCCCGGTGGACACCATGGTCTGGCTCGGTACGGTCATCATGGTCGGCGCCATCGTGCTGGGTTCGGTGCTCTGCGGTCCGCTGGCCGCGGGCCCCATCGAGGCCATGGTCGGCGACGAGGTGAGGGCCGCGGAGGACCTGCGGGCCGAACTGGCCGTCGCCGTCTGAGCCCGCCGCCTGGGCAGACCCGGTGAAGCTGAAGGAAATTCACCTTTGGCTGGATCTACCCACAGGTAGCCCGGGGCCCTACGCTCGCCGCCATGACTGATGTGCTGCGGCGCGGTAGGGCCTCGTTGGCGTTCAGCTTCTTCGCCCAGGGCGCCGCCTTCGCCCTGCTGGTGACGCGCATCCCCGCCATCCAGAACCGGTACGGCATCTCCGACGCGCTGCTGCCGGTCTTCCTGGCCGCCGTGCCGATCCTCGCCGGTGCCGGCAGCGTGACCACCGAGCAGCTGGTGAAGCGGATACCGCCCAGCCGGCTGCTGCGCTGGTCCCAGCCGGTGGTGCTGCTGGCGCTGCTGGGCGCCGGGGCGGGCGGGGACATCGCGGAGCTGGCCGTGGCGCTGGGGGTGTTCGGGCTGGCCGTGGGCGCGCTGGACGCGTCCATGAACATGCTCGGGGTGAGCCTGCAGCGGTCGTACGGGCGCAGCATCATGCTCAGCTTCCACGCCTCGTACAGCCTGGGCGGGATCGTCGGGGCCTCGCTGGCCTGGGTGGGGGCGCACTGGCAGCTGGCGCTGTGGGTGTCGTACCTGCCGGTGGTGGCGGTCCTGCTGCCGGCCACCCTGGTGGGGAGCCGGTGGTACGTCGACGGGGACGCGGCGCCCGTCGAGGCGCAGGGCGCCACGGGCGGGGGCGTCGTCTTCAAGCTGCTGCTGCCGCTGTGCCTGGTGATGACCTTCGCCTACATCGGGGACTCGACCGTCTCCAACTGGAGTGCGAAGTACCTGAAGGACGTGCTGGGCAGCTCGGAGCAGCTGGCGACCGTGCCGTACAACGTGTACATGGTGACCACGCTGGTGGGGCGGGCCCTCGGGGACTTCGGGGTGCGGCGGTTCGGGGCGGTGGCGGTCGTACGGCTCGGGGCGCTGGTCGCGGCCGGCGGGTTCGCGGTGGTGGCCTCGGCGCCCGGGGCGTGGGTGGGGATGCTCGGGTTCACGCTGTTGGGTCTGGGGCTGTGCGTGCTGGTGCCGCAGACGTTCGCGGCGGCGGGAAGGCTGTTCCCCGGGGCTTCGGACGCGGCGATCGCGCGGCTGAACATCTTCAATTACGTCGGTTTCCTGGTCGGATCCCCGTTGGTGGGCGCTCTGGGGGACGCGTGGAGCTATCGGGGGGCCATGCTCGTGCCGATGGTGTTGGTGCTGGTGACGTTGGTGTACGCCAGCTCGTTCGCCGCTCAACCGGACCGATACGGTGGCGGGCATGAGCGGCCGCGCACAGCTGATGTGGGACGAGGCAGTAACGGGCTATGACTTCGGCTCGGACCATCCGATGGATCCGGTCCGGCTGGCACTGACCCGGAAACTGGTGGGTGCTTTCGGGCTCGACCGGGAGATGGAGGTCGTCGCGGCGAAGCCGGCCGGGGAGTCGACGCTGCGGCTGGTCCACCGGGCGGACTACATCGACGCGGTGAAGCTCGCGTCCGCGGACCCGGCGGGGGCGGGTGGGGCGTACGGGCTCGGGACCCTCGACGATCCCGCCTTCGCGGGGATGCACGAGGTGTCCGCGCTGATCGCGGGGCAGTCGGTGGGCGCCGCGGAGGCGGTGTGGCGGGGGGACGCGGATCACGCCGTGAACTTCGCGGGCGGGCTGCATCATGCGATGCCCGGGGGCGCGTCCGGGTTCTGCATCTACAACGACGCCGCGCTCGCCATCGCCCGGCTGCTGGAGCTGGGGGCCGAGCGGGTCGCCTACGTGGACGTCGACGTGCATCACGGGGACGGGGTGCAGGCCGCGTTCTGGGAGGACCCGCGGGTGCTGACCATCTCGCTGCACGAGCATCCCGGGACCCTGTTCCCGCAGACCGGGTGGCCGCAGGAGACGGGCGCCGGGGCGGGGGAGGGCGCCGCGGTGAACGTGGCGCTGCCGGCGGGGACCGGGGACGCGGGGTGGGTCCGGGCGTTCCACGCGGTGGTGCCGGAGCTGCTCGCGGACTTCCGGCCGCAGGTGCTGGTGACGCAGCACGGGGCCGACACGCACTTCGAGGATCCGCTGGCGCATCTCGCCGTCTCGCTGGACGCGCAGCGTGCGGTGCAGGTGGCCTGTCATGAGCTGGCACACGAGTACGCGGGCGGCAAGTGGATCGCGCTCGGCGGGGGCGGGTACGCGGTGGTGGAGGTGGTGCCCCGGTCCTGGACCCATCTGGTGGGCATCGCCGCGGGGAAGCCGGTGGCCCCTGAGGCGCTGATCCCCGAGGGGTGGCGGCAGGAAGTGTTCGCCCGGACCCGGCAGTTGGGGCCGCAGCGGATGACTGACGGGCGGTGGCCGGTGAGTTGGGCGTCGTGGGAGTCGGGGTACGACCCGGCGGACCGGCTCGACCAGGCGGTGCTGGCGACGCGGCGGGCGGCCTTTCCGCTGCGGGGACTGCTTCCCTGAACCGTGCGGGGAGCGTCGCTCGTTGGACCCGGGCCGTGCTTTCCCGCCCGGTTACGCCAACCGTGCGCACTTCCCCCGTTCCCGCCCGGTCCCGGCTCCCCGTGCGTCACCATCGCACCCGTGTCGCCCGTCGCTCAGCTCCGCGCGCACCTGTTGGCCGCCCGGCTGGCCGGGGTCGTCGGGACGTCCCGGGAGGACAGTCTGCGCAGCTATCGGCTGTTCGCCGCCCGGGATCCGCGGGTGCTGCTCGGGATCGATCCCGAGGGTGCCTGGGGGCAGCGGGAGGTGCTCGCCCTGATGGCGGACAGGTGCGGGGTCTCGGGCGACCCCCGGTACACCTCGGGGCCGGACCGGATCGATCCGGAGCTGACGCTGGCCGGGCTGGACGCCTTCGCGGACCGGATCCGCGAGGCCGCCCGGCGTGGCGCGCCGGTGCTGTTCGGCACCGGGCATCCGCAGCGGCTGCTCGGGTTCTACGCAGGCTTGGCGGACGCGCTCTCGGCGGCGGGGTGTGAGGTGCTCACCCCCGCGCAGGGTCGCCGTGTCGACATATTGACCCAGTTCGGTCTACGCACGCTCCGGCTCGACTACGTACGAGGTGTCGCGTTGGTGCGAGCGATCGAGGCCGGGCGCCCCGGTTGTGAGCCGGGCGTGCACAGCCACTCACCCCTGCCGGTTCGGGTCGTGCTCGGTGCCGCCGCCGAGGCCGGCGGACCGCTGCCCGAGCTGGTCGTCGGGGATCACGGCTGGGTCTGCGGTGCAGGTCAGCTGGGGTTCGAGGCCATCGGGCCGGCCGATACGGACGATCCCGCGCTGTTCGTGGGGCAGGCCGAGGGGCGCGTGTCCGTCGTCGTTCCACTTGATGACGGTGTGCGCCCCGCGTACTACCGCCCGCTTTCCCGCTACGTACTCAAACGAGCGTGTCTGTCACAGTAGGCCGTTGATGGGTGCACCTCTTCCCCACTTGCATCACCCGCCCCTACATTGGGGAGTGAGCACGCAACGACGAAGAGTCACCGGAAGGGGAAGCCGGTGGCCGTCGAGTGCGGAAGGTTCAGGTGTGTCATGGGTGCAGCTGGCGAGAGGCCTCTGAACGAGGTTCAGTTCCTTACCGTGGCGGAGGTCGCCTCGGTGATGCGAGTGTCCAAGATGACCGTGTACCGGCTGGTGCACAGCGGTCATCTGCCCGCGATCCGGGTGGGGCGGTCCTTCCGCGTCCCGGAACAGGCGGTACACGAGTACCTCCGCGACAGCTATGTGGGGGTGGAGACGGCTTGACGGCACCCCCGGGTGACCGCGAGTGACCTGGGGATACCCCCTCGATTACGACCTGAGCGCTCGGTTGGGTAGGCTAGCCCCTCGTAGGTCGTGTGGGCCCATGGCGCCCAAACAACCGAGTGATGAGAAGTGAGCGAGGGTAGTCGTGGGCTCTGTTATCAAGAAGCGGCGCAAGCGGATGGCCAAGAAGAAGCACCGCAAGCTGCTCAAGCGCACGCGCGTTCAGCGTCGCAACAAGAAGTAAGCGACGCCGCGAGAGCGCGGCCCGATGGCCCCCCACCGGTGACGGTGGGGGGCCATCGGCATGTCCGGGGCCGCTGCACGGACATCTCTCCGGGTACCCGGCATATTCCGATGGGGGAAATTCCGTCACCTCGTGCATCGGGCGGTCATCACAGCGCAACACCGACCCGCTAAGTTGGCCGCACACGGGGAACGCGGACACGGGTATCGCGGGAAGGAAGGCGCAGATCTTGGCGAAGGTCGTGCTCGTCACCGGAGTCGCCCGGCAGCTCGGCGGCCGGTTCGTACGACGGATCCAGCGGGACCCGGACGTGGAGCGGGTGATCGCCGTCGACGCGGTGCCGCCGGCCCATCATCTGGGCGGGGCCGACTTCATCCAGGCCGACATCCGGCAGCCGACGATCGCCCGGGTGCTGGCCGAGACGGGCGCCGACACGGTCGTCCACCTCGATGTGACGGGCACGGCGCTGGGCGGCGGCAACCGGGCCACGGTCAAGGAGACCAACGTCATCGGCACCATGCAGTTGCTCGGCGCCTGCCAGAAGTCGCCGGCCGTGCAGCGGCTGGTCATCAAGTCCAGTACCAACGTGTACGGGTCCGCACCGCGCGATCCGGCCGTGTTCACCGAGACCACCCCGCCGAAGTCGCTGCCCAGCGGCGGCTTCGCCAAGGACGCCGTCGAGGTCGAGGGATACGTGCGCGGTTTCGCCCGGCGGCGGCCGGACGTCGCCGTGTGCGTGCTGCGCTTCGCGAACATCCTCGGGCCCGCCGCGGAGACGCCGCTCGCCTCGTACTTCGCGCTGCCCGTCCTGCCGACCGTGTTCGGCTACGACCCGCGGCTGCAGTTCGTGCACGAGGACGACGTCATCGAGGTGCTCAGGATCGCCTCGCACGAGCCGCGCCGGGGCACCCTGAACAGCGGCACCTTCAACGTCGCCGGGGACGGGGCGCTGCTGCTCTCGCAGTGCTCGCGGCGGCTCGGGCGGCCCACCGTGCCCTTGCTGCTGCCGGCGGTCACCTGGGCCGGGTCCCTGGTCCGTACGCTGGGGATGACGGACTTCTCGCCGGAGCAGATCCGGCTGCTCACGCACGGGCGGGTGGTGGACACCGTCCAGATGCGCGAGACGCTGGGCTTCACGCCCAGGTACACGACGGCGGAGGCGTTCGCGGACTTCGCCCGCGGCCAGGGTCCGGGGCTGGTGCCGCCGGAGGCCCTGGCGGGGGCCGTCGACCGGATCGCCGCGCTGGCCGCGCGGGGCGCCGGCCGGCCCACGACGCACAGCGCCGACAGCGCCAACTGAGGAGCGCAGCAACGATGGCGGACGCCAAGGTCATTCCGTTCGACGACGACCGGTCCCGCGGGAGCGCCACGCAGCGCCCGGCGCGGCGCCGGGGGGCGGGCAGCAGGCGCGGCGCCCTGGGCGAGCCGGGGGAGATGGGTGAGGTCCAGTCTCTGCCGGGACGGGCGCGGGCGCAGGAGGATGGGCCTGTGAGCCGCGAGGAGAAGCCGCTGGAGAAGCCCTCGGGGGGCGACGGGCGTGACGGTGGTCTGGAGCGGCGGGTGGCGGCCGGGCTGTCCTTCCTGCGGCGCCGGCTGACCGGCGAGTACGACGTCGACGACTTCGGTTACGACGAGGAGCTGACCGACCAGGTTCTGATGTCGCTGCTGCGGCCGGTGTACGAGAAGTACTTCCGGGTCGAGGTGAAGGGCGTCGAGAACATCCCGGCCGAGGGCGGGGCGCTGATCGTCGCCAACCACTCCGGGACGCTGCCGCTGGACGGCCTGATGATGCAGGTCGCGGTGCACGACCATCACCCCGCGGACCGGCATCTGCGGCTGCTGGCGGCCGACCTGGTGTTCGTGCTGCCGGTGGTCAACGAGCTCGCCCGCAAGCTCGGGCACACGCTGGCCTGCGCGGAGGACGCCGAACGGCTGCTGGGTCAGGGTGAGCTGGTCGGGGTGATGCCGGAGGGCTTCAAGGGCATCGGGAAACCTTTCAGCGAGCGGTACAAGCTCCAGCGGTTCGGCCGCGGAGGGTTCGTCTCGACTGCCCTGCGGCAGGGGGCGCCGATCATCCCGTGCTCGATCGTCGGGGCCGAGGAGATCTACCCGATGATCGGCAACGCGAAGACCCTCGCCCGGCTGCTGGGGTTCCCGTACTTCCCGCTGACGCCGACGTTCCCGTGGCTGGGGCCGCTGGGGGCGATTCCGCTGCCGACGAAGTGGACGATCCAGTTCGGCGAGCCGATCCCGACGGACGGGTACCCGCCGGAGGCGGCGGAGGACCCGATGCTGATGTTCAACCTGACGGACCAGGTCAGGGAACAGATCCAGCACACGCTGTACAAGCTGTTGGTGCAGCGGAGGTCGGTCTTTTTCTGAGTGGTGCCGGGCAGGGTGGCCGGCGGACGGAGTCCGGCGCAGCCGTGCGAAGCCCGCGGAGCGGTGCGAGGGCGGCCGATGGGAGGGCCAAGCTGTTGGTGCAGCGGAGGTCGGTCTTTTTCTGACGCCGGCTCGGGTACGGCGAGGCTCGGGTACGACGATGGGGGCGCCCGGCTCGGGAAGGGCGCCCCCATCGTCGTACTGCCGTGGGGTGTTAGTTCGCGTCCTCGCTGTCGATGCCCAGGCCCGGCAGGAGGCCGGGCAGGAGCGGGGGCAGGGTGACGTCCGGGGCGGGGGTCGGGGGCTTGCTGGTGGACGGGGTGCTGCTGCCGGTGCCGGTCTTCGGCGGGTCGAGCAGGCCACCCGTGCTGCCGCCGAGCAGGCCCTCGCCGCTGTCGCCGGTGGCCGAGCCGCTGGGGCTGCCCGGGCTCGTGTGCCGGCCGGTGGACGGGGTGCCGTCCGAGGCGCTGGGCGCCGTCGACCGGTGGGTGCCCGAGGAGCCGGTGGACGCCGAGCCGGAGCCGCCCTGCCGCTGGCCGTCGCCGCCCTGGGCGGGTGGCTGGGGCAGCAGGGACTGCAGCGGGGCGACCTCCTGGTCTATGGCGTCGAAGACCGACGACACCTGCTGTTTGACGTCCCCGAGCTGCACGGGCAGCTTGTCGCTGAGCGCCGTCCACACCTCGCGGTGGGACTGGGCGAACGTGGACAGGGCCTGGATGGGCCCCAGCGAGTCGGGGTCGGCCTCATAGGCCTCGTGCAGCAGGCGGTGGCCCTCGGTCACGTCGTGCTGCATGCCGGACAGGGTGCGGCGGATCTCACCGATGGACTCGTGGTCGAGATGGCCGCCCCGGCCGCGGTCCAGCAGCCGCCGGGCCTCGTTGAGCCGGGTGGAGGCCTGGTCGAGGTAGGTCTGGCCGCGTTGGTCGTTGCCGTCGGCCAGGTAGTCGAGCTTGAAGTCCTCGATGCCGCGCTTCAGGCCGTAGAGCGAGTCTCCGGGCAGCGCGTCGGAGCTCGCGGCGGCGACCCCGCCGAAGGCCCCGGCTGCCACGCCGACACTGAGCCCGCCCGCGGCGAGCCCCTTGGTCAGCCTGGAACGCGGGCGGAGCTTGCCCAGTGAGCCCGCCCGGTGTGCGCCCTTGGCCCGGTGGGACCGCTGTTCCGGTACCGACGCGTCCGCCGCCCCCGACCCCTCCTGCAGCATGGCCTCCATCGCGGCCACCAGCTGGGCGCGCTGGACGACCTTGACCTCGGGGTCGAGCTGCGGCTTGGGCAGCGCGCCGAGACCCGCAGCGAGGGCCAGCAACTCGCCCCGCTCGGACTGCTCCTCGGCGGTCGGCGGGGATCCCGCCGGGCTTCCGGACTGCTCGGCCGCCGTGTCCCGGTCGGACTGCTCCTCCAGGGCCTGGGCGAAGGCGTTCGCCCGCCGGTGCGCCGATACGTTCGCGATCACTGGCGGCACCTCCTCTCGTCATGACGGTCGACTCCCCAGGGGGTCCTGAGGGTTGCACGCCACGACCACTTCCACACGATCGAGTGATCAGGGGTGGCCTGGACGTGACCACAGGGAGCCTGTATCCCGCACAACGACTGGCGCGGCACTTGGGTTACGGACGGCCGGGGAACGGATCGGAAAGACAACCCTCTTTCACGGAGCGTGAGTTGGACGTCGCCGAACGTGCCCGGTCGGGCGTACGTCGCCCGGCCCGTTTCCGCGTGCGCGACCCGGCCCGGTTCAGCGTGCGTCGTCCGGCAGGAGCCGGGCGAGGGTGCGGACGGCGCGGTACTGGAGGGTCTTGATGGCGCCCTCGTTCTTTCCCATCACCCGCGCGGTCTCGGCGACCGAGAGGCCCTGGAGGAAGCGGAGGGTCACGCACTCCTGCTGCTGCGGGTTGAGCCGGCGTACGGCGTCCAGCAGGGCGGCGTTGGACAGGGACTCCAGGACGGAGTCCTCCGGGGAGCGCTCGACCTCGTTGGCGTCGAGCATCTCGCCGGTGGTGACCTCGAGCCGGAAGCGGCTGGACTTGAAGTGGTCGGCGACGAGGTTGCGGGCGATGGTCACCAGCCACGCCCCGAAGTCACGGCCCTGCCAGGTGAAGGTGCCGATCCTTCTGAGGGCCCGCAGGAACGTCTCGCTGGTGAGGTCCTCGGCGGTCGCCTTGCCGCCGACGCGGTAGTAGATGTACCGGTAGACGGTGTCGCTGTACTGGTCGTAGAGCCGGCCGAAGGCCTCCGCCTCGCCGGCCTGGGCCCGCTCGACGAGGTCCATCATCCGGGCGCTGTCGCTGTCGGCGGCCGGGCGGCGGGTGGTGGCGGCGCCGCTGGAGCGCCCTCGTCTGCCGACCGCGGCGCCGCCGTCGGCCAGTGCGTAGCACGGGCCGACGGGCGCGGCGGTGACCGCGAGGGCGGGGACGGCGTACGCGGTGGGGACGAGGCCGCGCAGCGTCTCTTTGACCGTTGCGATCGTTGCGCGCAGCGTAGCCAGGCCCGAGGCGTCAACCCCGACGTGTGGGTACACGGGACTCCCAGAGGCAGAGCTTCCATCACGAGCAGTGCGGAACCGTTCACCCGTCGTAGCGACGGAGGGGTACCGAATTGCGTCTGAGGAGAATAACGCTTCGTGCAGGCACTGCTACACCGAGTTGCTCAAACTATCGATTGCGTCGCTTCTGTTACCGATTGACGCCTTATCAAGTGCCGCAGCCTGATCGGTTGTTGATCGAAAAGGAACGCGTTTCGGCGAAGTCCAGGGCGTGTTGAAGTGGCCGCGGCATAATCCGGGCGCACGTTGCGGCGCGCCCCGCGGCGGCGTGGCGAAAAGGGGAGGAGCGGGGGAGGAGCGGGGGGAGCAGTCCGGGAGGAACGGTTTAGCGGCGGCGCCGGCTCAGGGCGATCGCCGCGGCGGTGCCACCGGCGACCGCGCCGACGCCCGCCGCCGCCGGAATGCCCACCTTGGCCGCCTTGCGGCCCGTGCGGTAGTCCCGCAGGCGCCAGTCCTTCTCGCGGGCGTGCCTGCGGAGCTTGGCGTCCGGGTTGATGGCATAGGGGTGGCCGACCAGGGAGAGCATCGGGATGTCGTTGTGGCTGTCGCTGTACGCCGCGCAGCGCGAGAGGTCCAGCCCCTCCGCCGCGGCCAGGGCGCGGACCGCCTCCGCCTTCGCCGGGCCGTGCAGCGGCTCGCCGACCAGCTTGCCCGTGTAGACGCCGTCCACCGACTCCGCGACCGTGCCCAGCGCGCCGGTCAGGCCGAGGCGGCGGGTGATGACCTGGGCGATCTCCACCGGGGCCGCGGTGACCAGCCACACCTTCTGGCCCGCGTCCAGGTGGGCCTGGGCCAGGGCGCGGGTGCCGGGCCAGATGCGGTCGGCCATGTACTCGTCGTAGATCTCCTCGCCGATCGTCTCCAGCTCGGCCACCCGGTGGCCCTTGACGATCGACAGCGCGGAGTCGCGGGCGTCCTGCATGTGCTCGGGGTCCTCGACGCCGGCCAGCCGGAACCACGCCTGCTGCCAGGCGAACTTGGCGAGGTCGCGGGTCTCGAAGAACTTCCGCTTGTACAGGCCCCGGCCGAAGTGGAACAGCGCGGCGCCCTGCATGACGGTGTTGTCGAGGTCGAAGAAGGCAGCCGCCTTGTCGTCGCCGATCACCGGGAACTGTGGTTCCTCCGCGGTGACCTGCGGAGCCTCCTGCGCCTCCTGCGAGGACTTGCGGGCAGCCTCCGCCGAGGCCTCGCCTGCCAACACGCTCCGCGCCGTGGCGGAGCGCCTACGGGGAGTGAGCCATCCGAGAGCGGCCATGTCGTGAGCATAGCCAGTCCGTTCGGTGCTTCCGGCGACCGGAGGTTGGAAGGGTGTGAACTCTCCGCGACCGCGCCGTTAAAGAACTGATCGGAGACAGGCGCCCGACGCGCGAGAATGGCCGGTATGAGTCCCCTCTTCCGACGCAAGACCGCTCCCCACGAGCGGCTGGTCACACTCGTCCGCAAGCCGGGCTGCCACCTCTGCGACGACGCCCAGGCGGTGGTCGAGAAGGTCAGCACGGACCTCGGCGTGCCCTTCGAGCTGAAGGACATCACCCAGGACCAGGTCCTGCACGACCGGTACTGGGAGCAGATCCCGGTCGTCCTGATCGACGGTGAACAGCACACCTTCTGGCGCGTGAACGAGGAGCGACTGCGCCGGGCACTGACCGACTAGTACAAACCGGTCGGGAAAGTCGCTTAGGATCGACGGCGGTTCGATCTCGGGGGCGGGATTCGTGAGGAGAGTGTGCGGTTTTGCCCCCAGTAATGAAGGAACGCCGCTGCGTATGCGACGGTTCCTGGCGAAGCCGCGAAAGTCGCGTGACCCCGGTCACTTCTGCCGGGCAAATCGGACACCATCTTTGTGCACGCGTTCACAAAGACATAGCCTGCTGTCGACGGGGCGGTCTGGGGACGTATGACCGCCTGCAGCCCCGCTCTACCCGCAGGAGCACCGTGGCAACTGGCCGAACACACCGACCGGCGACCCGCAGCCGAGGGATTCCCGAGGCCACCGTCGCCAGGCTTCCGCTGTACCTCCGAGCCCTGACCGCGCTGTCGGAGCGCTCGGTGCCCACGGTCTCCTCCGAGGAGCTGGCCGCGGCGGCGGGGGTCAACTCCGCCAAGCTGCGCAAGGACTTCTCGTACCTGGGCTCCTACGGAACGCGCGGTGTCGGCTACGACGTGGAGTATCTCGTCTACCAGATCTCCCGTGAACTCGGCCTGACCCAGGACTGGCCGGTTGTGATCGTCGGTATCGGTAACCTCGGCGCCGCCCTCGCCAACTACGGCGGGTTCGCCTCCCGTGGCTTCCGCGTGGCCGCCCTCATCGACGCCGATCCCGCGATGGCCGGCAAGCCCGTCGCCGGCATCCCGGTGCAGCACACCGACGACCTCGAAAAGATCATCAAGGACAACGGCGTGTCCATCGGCGTCATCGCCACGCCCGCCGGTGCCGCCCAGCCGGTCTGCGACCGGCTCGTGGCCGCCGGTGTCACCTCCATCCTGAACTTCGCGCCGACCGTGCTGTCCGTCCCGGACGGTGTCGACGTGCGCAAGGTCGACCTCTCCATCGAGCTGCAGATCCTCGCCTTCCACGAGCAGCGCAAGGCCGGCGAGGAGACCGCCGCGGGCGACGGCGCGCTGCCCGCCGCCACTCCCCGTGGCGCGGCCGCGGGCGACTCCACCGACCAGGGGCCCGACGGGGACGTCCCCGCCGTGATGCCGGCATGAGTCTCCTCGTCGTCGGGCTGAGCCACCGCAGCGCCCCGGTCAGCGTGCTGGAGCGGGCCGCGCTCACCGTGGACGCCCAGACCAAGCTGCTGCAGGACACGGTCGCCGCCGAGCCCGCCACCGAGGCCGCGGTGCTCGCCACCTGCAACCGCATCGAGCTGTACGCCGACGTCGACAAGTTCCACGCCGGTGTCGCCGAGCTGTCCACGCTGCTCGCCCAGCACAGCGGGGTCGGCCTGGAAGAGCTGACCCCCTACCTCTACGTGCACTACGAGGACCGGGCCGTCCACCACCTGTTCTCGGTGGCCTGTGGCCTGGACTCGATGGTCGTCGGCGAGGGACAGATCCTCGGCCAGATCAAGGACTCCCTGGCCCGCGCCCAGGACCTGCACACCGCCGGCAAGCTGCTGAACGACCTGTTCCAGCAGGCTCTGCGCGTCGGCAAGCGCGCCCACTCCGAGACCGGCATCGACCGCGCCGGGCAGTCCCTGGTCACCTTCGGCCTGGAGCAGCTGGCCGCCGGCGGCGACGTCCGGGAATGGGCCGCGGGCCGCAGGGCGCTGGTCATCGGCGCCGGATCGATGTCCTCCCTGGCCGCCGCCACGCTCGCGCGTGCCGGGGTCGCCGAGGTCGTCGTCGCCAACCGCACCTTCGACCGCGCCGAGCGGCTCGCGCAGATACTGGCCGAGTCGGACGACAACGCCGTGACCGCCCGCGCGGTCGCGATGGACGCCGTACCGGACGAGCTGACACGTGCCGACGTCGTCGTCTCCTGTACCGGGGCGACGGGGCTCGTCCTCACGGCGGAAGCGGTCGCCCACGCGGTCGAGGGCCGCACCGGGCAGCCCGTGGCCCTGGACGAGGACGGCGGCCGTACCGCCGTGAAGGGCAAGGCGCCCCAGCCGCCCGCCGGTGCCGGCGCCGACGAGAACTGCCCGCTGGACCTGGCCGCCGTACAGCCCGGCTTCTCCCTCATGGGCGAGGCCGCCGTGGCCGGCATGGACGCGGCCACCCTGGAGCAGCACGCGGCCTGGGTCGCCGGCGGGGCCGCGGACCGCCGGGAGCGCCGTACGCCCGAGACGGACGCCGAGCTGATCACCGCGCTCGCCGCGACCGCCGCCACCGTCGGCCGGATCCCCGAGCGGCGCAGGCCGGAGCCGGTCGCCGAGCGCCCGGCGCCCCTCGTCTTCCTCCTCGACCTGGCCATGCCCCGCGACATCGACGCGGCCGCGCACCGGCTGGCCGGGGTGCGGCTGGTCGACATCGAGTCGCTGGCGGAAGCCTCCGCCGACGCGCCGATGGCGGCCGACGTGGACCAGGTCCGGCGTATCGTCTCCGACGAGGTCGCGGCCTTCGGGGCGGCCCAGCGGGCGGCGCACATCACGCCGACCGTGGTCGCGCTGCGCACCATGGCCGCGGACGTCGTCGCCGGTGAGATCGCGCGGCTCGACGGCCGCCTGCCCGACCTGGACGAACGCCAACGCGGCGAGATCCGGCAGGCCGTGCACCGGGTCGTCGACAAGCTGCTGCACGCGCCGACCGTACGGGTCAAGCAGCTCGCCGCCGAGCCCGGCGGCGCCGGGTACGCGGACGCGCTGCGCACCCTCTTCGACCTCGACCCCGAGACGGTCGCCGCCGTCTCCCGGGCCGGGGACAGCACAGACAAGAAGGACCGACCGGCATGACTGACAAGGCACTGAGACTGGGGACCAGGCGGAGCAAGCTCGCCATGTCCCAGTCCGGGCAGGTGGCGGACGCCGTCCGCCAGGTGACCGGGCGTCCCGTCGAGCTGGTCGAGATCACCACGTACGGCGACACCTCCCGCGAGCACCTGGCGCAGATCGGCGGCACCGGCGTCTTCGTGACGGCGCTGCGCGACGCGCTGGTGCGGGGCGAGGTCGACTTCGCGGTTCATTCGCTCAAGGACCTCCCGACGGCGCAGCCCGAGGAGCTGGTCCTGGCCGCCGTACCGGTGCGCGAGGACCCGCGGGACGTGATCGTCGCCCGGGACGCGCTGAAGTTCACCGACCTGGCCGCGTCCTCCCCGAAGGGGGCCGCGCGCATCGGCACCGGTTCGCCGCGCCGCATGGCGCAGCTGAACGCGTACGCCCGGGCCCACGGCCTGGACATAGAGACGGTCCCGATCCGCGGCAACGTGGACACCCGCATCCGGTACGTCCAGGACGGGGAGCTCGACGCGGTCGTGCTGGCCGCCGCCGGACTGAACCGGATCGGCCGGATCGACGAGGTGACCGACTTCCTGTCGGTCGACACGGTTCTGCCCGCCCCCGGCCAGGGGGCACTGGCGATCGAGTGTGCCGCGGACAACGCGGACCTGATCGCGGCGCTCGGCGAGCTCGACGACCCGTTCACGCGGGCCGCCGTGACCGCCGAACGGTCACTGCTCGCCGCCCTGGAGGCCGGCTGCAGCGCACCCGTGGGTGCGCTGGCCGACCTTCTGGCCGACGGGCAGTTTGTCAAGGAAATGCGCCTGCGCGGCGTCGTCGGCACGACCGACGGCACCCGCACGGTGCAGCTGTCCACCACCGGTCCCGTGCCCCAGACGCACGACCAGGCGTTGGCACTCGGTCGCGAACTCGCCACCGAGATGCTCGCCCAGGGCGCGGCCGGTCTGATGGGGGAGCGAGCACATTGAGCCCCACCGCCCTTCCTGCCGCCGGTCCGGAACACGGGCACGTCACCTTCCTCGGTGCCGGACCCGGAGATCCGGGACTGCTGACTCTGCGCGCCGTGGAGGCGCTGTCGAGCGCGGACGTCCTGGTCGCCGAGCACGAGGTGCTCGACGTGATCCGGACGCACGCCCGACACGGCGTGTCCGTCGTGCAGACCGACGCCGATCCCTCTTCGGTCTCGCCGCCGGGCACGGGCACGCCCCAGCTGACGGTCGTTGACGGCACGTCAACACCCGCCGCTGCCCCGGCTGCTGCCCGGGATGCCGCTCATCTTGTCATGGAGGCTGCGCGGGGCGGCAGGCGGGTCGTCCGTGCGGTGTCCGGGGACCCGGGACTTGATACGGACGCGGGAGCGGAAATGCTCGCCTGCGCCGCCGCCGGGGTGCCCTTCGAGGTCGTACCCGGCGTGGCGGCGGCGGTCGGTGTGCCGGCGTACGCCGGTGTGCCGCTGCGCGACGGGCAGGGCGCGGACGTGCGGTTCGTGGACGCCCGGACCGCCTCCGGCCGCTGCTGGACCGAGGTGGGCGCGTCGGACGGCACGGTCGTCGTCTCGACCACGCTCGACGCGGTGGCCGCGGCCGCCGGTGAGCTGGTGTCCGCGGGCCGCAAGCCGGACACCCCGCTGACGGTGACCATCGCCGGTACGACGACCCGTCAGCGCACCTGGACGGCGACGCTCGGCACGATCGCGCAGACGCTGAAGCAGGCGAAGGTGCTGCCGTCCCCGGACGGTGGCCGGCCGGTGATAGCCGTGGTCGGCGAGCGTTCCGCAGCCGCCCAGCGCGACCGGTTGTCGTGGTTCGAGTCCAAGCCGCTGTTCGGCTGGAAGGTGCTCGTGCCGCGGACGAAGGAGCAGGCGGCCTCGCTCTCCGACCAGCTGCGCTCCTACGGCGCCGTGCCGCACGAGGTCCCGACGATCGCGGTGGAACCGCCGCGCACGCCCCAGCAGATGGAGCGTGCCGTCAAGGGCCTGGTCACCGGCCGCTACGAGTGGATCGCCTTCACGTCGGTCAACGCGGTGAAGGCGGTACGGGAGAAGTTCGAGGAGTACGGCCTTGACGCTCGGGCTTTTGCGGGTATCAAGGTGGCTGCGGTGGGCGAGCAGACGGCAAAGGCGCTCGTCGCCTTCGGCGTGAAGCCGGACCTGGTGCCGAGCGGCGAGCAGTCGGCGGCCGGCCTCCTGGAGGACTGGCCCCCCTACGACCCGGTCTTCGACCCGATCGACCGTGTCTTCCTGCCCCGCGCCGACATCGCCACCGAGACCCTGGTGGCCGGTCTGATCGAGCTGGGCTGGGAGGTCGACGACGTCACGGCCTACCGGACGGTGCGCGCCTCGCCGCCGCCGGCGGAGACCCGCGAGGCCATCAAGGGCGGCGGCTTCGACGCGGTCCTGTTCACGTCCTCGTCGACGGTCCGGAACCTGGTCGGCATCGCGGGCAAGCCGCACAACGTGACGGTGATCGCGTGCATCGGCCCGGCCACGGCCAAGACGGCCGAGGAGCACGGTCTCCGGGTGGACGTCATGGCTCCGGAGCCGTCGGTCCACAAGCTGGCGGAGGCGCTCGCGGACTTCGGCATGAAGAGGCGGGCCGCCGCCCTGGAGGCCGGTGACCCGGTGACCCGGCCGAGCGAACGGCGGCCGGGGGCGCGGAGGCGTCGGTCGACGACGTGAGAAGAGGCGGGTGCCCTGCGGCACCCGCCTCTTCCGCATCGGCGGCTACGCGGCCGTACCGCCCGCGTAGTCGCCGGCGAACGTCGTCTCGATCGTCTGGGCCACCGGCTGGGCCACGCCCGTGCCGGTGAGGATGATGCCCAGTTCGCGGTTGTTGCTGAGCGAGTTGCTGCTGATGTTCATGGAGCCGGCCTCGACCTCCTGGGTGGTCAGGCCGTAGTCGGCGACCATCGCCTTGGCGTGGATGTAGAAGCCATTGGGATCGGAGTAGCCGACGACCGTGCCGCCGGCCGCCTTGACGGCGGAGACCTGGCTGGAATAGCTGGACGGGTTCTCCAGGACCACGCGGACGGTCACGCCGGCCTTGGCGCGGGCCACGATCGCGTTGACCACCGTGCTGTCGCCGAACTCCAGTTCCTCCACGTCGAGCGTCCTGGTCGCGGAGTTGATGAAGGACACCAGGCGGCTGCGGGAGTCGGTGGGGGACCAGAGCAGGTGGTCGCCGTCGGTGGGGGTGACCGAGGTCGCCGTGTAGTCGGCGTTGAAGACCTTCTCGATGGCGGCGACGTCGCGCGTGTCGTCGGTGAAGACGCCGTAGTCGCGGCTGGTCGTGTAGTACTGCGCGGTGAGGTTGCCGGTCAGGATCAGGGACTTGGTGCCGTCGACCGTGATCGTCTTCTGGTGGGTGTAGACGTAGGCGGAGGACGACCAGACGACGCCTATGCCCGCGTTCGTCAGCGACGTGTACGCCGCGTTGTTCGCGGTCTTGTGCTGGCGGTCGAGGACGACCCGGACCGTGACGCCCTTGTTCTTCAGGGCTATCAGGTCGTTGACGGCCGTGGTGTCCTCCAGCTCGTACATCGTCATGTCGAGCGTGCTGGTGGCGGAGTTGACGAAGTCATAGATGGTGGGCTGGCCGCCGGTCCGGGAGAAGGCGAACGCCGAGTAGCTCGCGGCGTTCGCGGGTACGGCCGTGACGACGACGGCGGTGCCGGCGGCGAGGGCGACGGCCGCGCGGGTGAGGGCCTTCCGCAGCATGCGTGACTCCTATGGGGATGCCGTTGGGGATGCCGTGAGCGGGGTGGCGCGTGCATGACACCACGCGCGTAGAACGCTGGGGAGGCCGGCGGATCCAGGGATGCCCAGGGGAGCGCAAAGACTTCGTATGGCGACGCCGCTATGCCCTCGAATGCGGTGTCCGCGGGCCGCTCAGGGGCCGTTCACCGGGCCGACAGGGTGTTGGCAAAGGTGCGTCCCGGGCGGGCGTAGCGTAGAAGGCATGACGAAGTACGGATCCTTCCCCGGTACCCGTCCCCGGCGGCTGCGGACCTCGCCGGTCATGCGGCGGATGGTCGCCGAGACACGGCTGCACCCCGCCGACTTCATCCTCCCGGCGTTCGTCCGCGAGGGCGTCAGCGAGCCCGTGCCGATCGCCGCGATGCCCGGTGTCGTCCAGCACAGCCGCGACAGCCTGAAGAAGGCCGCGCTGGAGGCGGTGCAGGCGGGGGTCTCCGGGATCATGCTCTTCGGCGTGCCGGAGGAGTCCAAGAAGGACGCCCAGGGCACGGTCGGCACCGACCCCGACGGGATCCTCCAGGTCGCGCTGCGCGATGTGCGGGCCGAGGTCGGCGACGACCTGCTCGTCATGTCGGACCTGTGCCTGGACGAGTTCACCGACCACGGGCACTGCGGGGTGCTGGACGCCGAGGGCCGGGTCGACAACGACGCCACCCTGGAGCGGTACGCCGAGATGGCCCAGGTGCAGGCCGACGCCGGCGCCCATGTCGTCGGGCCCAGCGGGATGATGGACGGCCAGATCGGCGTCATCCGGGACGCGCTGGACCAGATCGGCCGCGAGGACGTGGCGATCCTCGCCTACACCGCCAAGTACTCCTCCGCCTTCTACGGCCCCTTCCGCGAGGCCGTCGCCTCCTCGCTGCAGGGCGACCGCAAGACCTATCAGCAGGACCCCGCCAACTGGCGCGAGTCCCTGCGCGAGCTGGAGCTGGACCTCGCCGAGGGCGCCGACATGGTCATGGTCAAGCCGGCCGGACCGTACCTGGACATCCTCGCCCGCGTCGCGGACGCCGTGGACGTGCCCGTCGCCGCCTACCAGATCTCCGGCGAGTACGCGATGATCGAGGCCGCCGCCGAGAAGGGCTGGCTGGAGCGGGACCGCGCCATCTTCGAGACCCTGACCGGCATCAAGCGGGCCGGAGCGCGGAACATCCTCACCTACTGGGCGACCGAGGCGGCCCAGAAGATGAGGCGATTCGACTGAGACGCGGACGCGTTCCGCCCGGCTACCAGGTGAGCGCGTCCGACTTCTCCCGCTGCCAGTACGTCATCGCCAGCGTGGAGTCGTAGTACACGCCCTTCGCGGGCAGCGACGGATGCGCGGAGGGGCCGGCGTCGGTGTCCGTCGTACGGCCGAGGAAGAACACCTCCAACCGGTGGGCCGTGGCGCCGTGCTCGCCGCTGCCGTCCGCGGCCGACAGCCGCACGCCCGCGTACCCGGACTCGCCCGGCGCCAGGGTCACCACGGCCTGCGGCTGACTGTCCTTGATCACCTGCGGCGCCCACTGCGCGTCGTCGAAACGCGGCGTCGGCCAGTACATCAGGTCGCAGCTCTTGCCGCTCGTGTTCGTCGCGGTGAGCAGCAGATGGTTGAGCGGGCGGGACACCGGCATGGCGGTCACCTCGGTGGTGGAGCCGTTGCAGGGGCGGATCGCGGCGCCGGGAGCATCGCTGCGCGGCTTGGCGGCGGAGGTGCGGGCCGAGACGGTGGTGGCGTCGGGGGCGCCCGTGGTACTCGCCGCGCCCGGGGCGCCGGGCGCGGTGGGCGTGGCGGAGGCGCCGGGCGCGGTCGTCCTGGCGCCCGGGCCCGTGGCCGTCGCCGCGGGTCCCGGCCGGGCGGCGCCCTCGTCCTTCGTGCCGGTTCCGTTGCCCGCGCACGCCGTGAGGGCCAGAGCGGTCAGGGCGGTTCCGGCCGCGGCGTACAGACGGATGTGGCGCAAACGCATGGCAAGTCCTCTTTCGGGCTGGGCCCCTTGGCGTGCTTGGATGACCAACAGCCTGCGGGGCAGGGCGTCCCGTCCGCCACGACCAGCGGACGATCCGGGACGCTGGAACGCCCACACAGGCGCTGACCAGGGAATACGCCTCATCCCTGGAACGCCGGGTTGGGACGCGGGGGATGGAGGAACGGTGGCGGACACCACCAGGGGAAGCGGATTCGCGGAATTCCTGCGGGAGTTGAAGGACCGCTCCGGGCACAGCTACGGCACGCTCGCCAAACGGCTCCACATGAGTACGTCGACGCTCCACCGCTACTGCAACGGGGACGCCGTACCCACCGACTACGCCCCGGTGGAACGGCTGGCCCGCCTGTGCCGGGCGACGCCCGGGGAACTCGTGGAACTCCACCGGAGGTGGGTGCTGGCGGACGCGGTCAGGGGACGGAAGGAAGCGGGGGCGGCTTCCGCGTCGTCGGCGGCCGACGAGGCGGCCGACGACGCGGCCGCGCCGGCCCCCGGTGAGCCGGTCATGCCGACGCCCGCGCAGGCGCCGGTGCCGGACCGCCGTCCCTTTCCTCGTCCCCGGCGCCGCGTTCGCACCCTCCTCCTCGCCGCCCTCACCGTCACCGCGCTCCTCGGCACGGCGGCGGCCGCCGTACACCTGTCCACGGGCGACGGGAGCGACAGGAGCGGCGAGGGCAGCGCCGCCGGCCCGGCCACGGCCGCCCGAACGGACGCACCGGGAGACCGGGTACCGGCGCCCGACGCCACGCACCCGACGGACCCCGCCCGCCCGGCCGGCCCGTCCCACTCCTCCTCCCCGGCCGCCGTCGCCCGACCCGGGGACGGGCCGAGCGCGCCGCACACCGCTCGCACCCCCGACCGCGGCGACACCGTCACCTCCACCGCCCCGCCGCTCGCGATCACCACCCACCCCTACGCCTGGCCCGACCCCTGCTCCCAGCACTACCTCATCGACCGCCCCCCGGCCGACGTCTCCCCGCCCCCGCTGGAGCAGGACGCGCCCGCCTACGTGGCCGTGCACAAGGCGGTGTCGGCGGGGAAGCAGTACGTCACGTTCACCGTGCAGGGCACCGGATCGGCCACCGTCGTGCTGGAGCAGCTGTCCGTGCGCATGGCGGGCCGGCGCGCGCCGCTCGCGTGGAACGACTACGCCATGGGCTACCCCGGCGTCGGCTGCGGCGGCGGCATGCGGCCCCGGTCCTTCACCCTCGCCCTGGACGCCCTGCGCCCCCAGGCCGTACCGGAGTCCGGGCAGCCCGGATTCCCGTTCAAGGTGAGCCGGTCGGACCCCGAGGAGTTCCACATCACGGCCGACGCCTCCGCGTACGACGTCAGCTGGTACCTGGAGCTGGCGTGGTCCAGCGGAACGCGCCACGGCACGCTGCGGATCGACGACAACGGCCGCCCGTTCCGCACCAGCGGCAACAACGGACGACCCGCGTACGCCTTTCCGCTGGGCGGTGAGAAGTGGCAGCCCGCGTCGGGGACGGACGCCGGCTGAGCGTCCGGATCGCGGAATCACCGGTGTAGACGGCACGCACTTCTCTAGCCTGACGACTCCCCGAGCCGAAGGAGAGCCGTGCCATGACCGTCGCCGAGCCCGCTCCGCCCCGCGCGCCCGTTCCGCCCCTCGCCGCCCGCGCCCGGTCGGTGGGCGGGTCGCCCGTCAGGGACATCCTCGCGGTCACCGCACGCCCCGAGATGATCAACTTCGCGGGTGGGCTGCCCGCACCGGAACTCTTCGACCGCGAGGGCATAGCCGCCGCGTTCCACGCGGTGCTGGCGCAGTCCGCGGCACAGGCGCTCCAGTACTCCACCACCGAGGGCGAACCGGTGCTCCGGGCGGGGATCGCGGCCAGGGTCACCGCTCAGGGTCTGCCCACCGACCCCGACGACCTCCTCGTCACCACCGGCTCCCAGCAGGCCCTGTCCCTGCTGGCGACGGCCCTGCTCGAACCCGGCGACACGGTCCTCGTCGAAAGCCCCTGCTACCTCGCCGCACTTCAGGTGTTCGGGCTCGCGGGCGCACGCGTGGTGCCCGTGCCCGGCGACGCGGACGGCGTGGACCCGGCGGCCCTGGAGGCGGCGGTCCGGCGCGAACGGCCCAAGCTGCTCTACCTCGTCCCCACCTTCCAGAACCCCACCGGCCGCACCATGCCCGCGCCGCGCCGTGAGGAGATCGCCGCCGTCGCCGCGCGCGGCGGACTGTGGATCGTCGAGGACGACCCGTACGGCGAACTCCGCTACGACGGCCGGCCCGTCCCCTGGATCGCCTCCTGCCCCGGCGCCGAGGACCGCACGGTCCTCCTCGGCTCCTTCTCCAAGGTGATGGCCCCCGGCCTGCGCCTGGGCTGGCTGCGGGCGCCGGCGGAACTGCGGCGCGCCTGCGCGGTCGCCAAGCAGGCCGCCGACCTGCACACCCCGACCCTCAACCAACTCGCCGCCGCCCGCTACCTGGACGTCCTGGACGCACACGTGGCGCGGGTGCGGGCGGTGTACGGCGCACGCCGCGACGCCATGCTGGCCGGACTGCCGGACGCCCTGCCGGCCGGCTCCGTGTGGAACCGGCCCGAGGGCGGCATGTTCCTCTGGGCCCGCCTGCCGGAGTCGTACGACACCCTCGCCCTGCTGCCGCGCGCCGTCGAACAGAACGTCGCCTACGTCCCCGGCGCACCTTTCTACGCGGGCGAACCCGACCGCTCCACCCTCCGGCTCTGCTTCGTCACACAGACGCCGGAGGAGATCGCGGAGGGGCTGCGCAGACTGGGCCGGGGACTCAGCGGCTGAGGCGCGCGTACGCCGTCCCCCGTCCGGCCCGGGTCCCGCCTGCCGCGCGCCGCAGCGGCCCCTCAGCGTGTCGCAGCGGCTTTCAGTCCCACCAGAAGGTCCAGGCCGTGGATCCGACGAGGTCCTTGGCGTAGGCGCTGAGGGTGTCCTGGTCGCTCTGGAGGACGGTGTCGGGGCAGAACGCGAAGTGCTCCGCGGCCACCGCCTCGGCGTCCTCCCGGGTGGCCGGCGGGGCCGCGACGGACACGACGAGGGTGTCGAGGCCGAGGGCCACGACCCGTATGCCGAAGCGGTCCTCCCACGAGCGCAGCACCGCGCAGAGCCGGGCCGCGTCCCCCTCGTAGTTCACCGCGCCGGTCCAGCCCAGCGCCGCCGGGATGTCCGCGGACCGGCGGGCCGGGACCAGGGCGAGGTGCGGCTCCTCGACCTCCCCGTCCGGGTCGCCGGCCAGCGCGTCGGCGATCTGGGCGGCACGGGTGTCCGGGTCGGCGGACAGGGCGCCGGCCGGCGCGAGACCGGGCCACTCGTCCCCGAACGGCTCCGTCTCCTCGACGACTTCACCGTCCTCGGTCTCCGCCTCCCAGTACTCCGCCAGAACGTCCTCGGCGTCGTGATCCCCCGGGTACGAGGTCTCGCCGGGCAGGAACACCCAGTCCTGCGGGCTGTCCGGCGAACCGCCCAGGTCCAGGAGCACCGGCAACAGACCGACCCGGGACGCCCGGGCACCCAGGGCCTTCCAGGTACCGGGCGCGGCCGGCTTCTCCGCGTACCACAGCAGAGGCTCGTGCCACGGGCCGTCGTGGGCCAGGTCGAACAGCCTGCCGGGCGGCAGTTGCAGCCCCAGGGAACGCCCACTCGGATCGGTGGCCAGCCTGGGCAGCGGGTTGGGAAGAGTCGCCATGCCGGTGACTGTAAACGGACCCACTGACAACGCCGTTGACGGCCCTCCCCGATGAACCTGAGGCGACCGCAGACCCTCTTCATAGCTGGTGCTGGAGTGCTGCTGCGGTGCGGCTACGCCGTGGTGCTCTCGTGGCTGGCGGGAAGGACGGGATGAGCGGGACCGGCGGGACGGGCGGGTTCGATCGGTTCGGGGGGATCGATCGGTCCGGCTCGTTCGGCCGGTCCGGGGCGGACGGGATCGATCGGTTCGGGGGGACCGATCGGTCCGGCCGGTCCGAGGAGTCCGGTGGGTCCGAGCCGTCTGGTCAGCACGAGGAGTCCGGGCGGTCCGAGGAGTCCGGGCGGTCCGGACGGGCGGGTCGGTCCGGGCGGTACCCGGTGCGGTGGCACATCGTGCTGCTCAGTCTGTGGACGGCCGTCTGGTTCGTCGTGGCCGAACGCCACGCCGCCATCTCCTGGCACTACCTGAGAACCGGTCAGCAGCTCCTGTTCAGCGAGATTCCCGGCGGCGGCCTGGCCCTCTACGCCAACCACCCCGAGCTTCAGATAGGCCCCGTCAGTTTTCTGGTCGCGGGCCTGTTCGCCCCCTTCTCCGCCGACGTCGGCGAGAAACTGGCCGACGCCTTCATGTCCGGCCTGGGCCTGTACATGCTGGTCCTGATCGGCAGAGCCGCCGCCGACCACAACCGCGGCACCGGCCTCAACCACAAACGCCTCCAGCAGCGCGTCCTGATCGCCGGGGCCGCGTTCATCCCCATGTGGGTCGAGGTCTCGGTCCGCTTCGCCCACCTCGACGACGTCCTGGCCCTGTTCTTCACCACCCTCGCCGTCCGCGCGCTGGTCCGTGGCCAGGCCACGGCGGTGGGCGTCTTCCTGGCCCTTGCGGTCGACTCCAAGCCCTGGGCGGTGGGCTTCCTGCCCCTGCTGCTGGCGTTGCCCCGCCCGTCGCGGCTCCGCTCGGCGGCGTGGGCCGTCGGCCTGGTGGCGATCGCCTGGCTCCCCTTCTACCTCACCCATCTGGACACCCTGGCCGCGGCCCGCTTCACCATCCCCAACCAACCGGCCTCCTCACTGCGCTGGTTCGGGGTGCACGACCCCGCGACCCCCTGGTGGGACCGGCCCGCCCAGATGGCCCTCGGTACCGTCCTGGGCACCCTCGCGGTACGCCGTCACCGCTGGCCGGCGGTGGTCTTCCTCGCCGCCGACGCACGCATCCTGCTGGACCCGAGCGTGTACACGTACTACAACGCCTCCGTCCTCCTGGGCACCCTGATCTGGGACTCGATCGGCCAACGCCGCCTGGTGCCGTGGGTGAGCTGGATCGCGTTGATCTCCCTCTACGGCAGCGCGCTCCTGGTCCCGTCGGACTCCGCCCAGGGCTTCATCCGCCTCGCCTTCGGAATCGGCTCGGCGGCATACGTGCTGCTCTGGCCCCAGCGAACGCCTCGCAACAGACGGCGCCGCCGGGGCGGGAGCCGGCGCGAGGGGGAGGGGGCTGAGGCGGGGAGCCGGTGATGTTGTGGCGTCTCCGGCGACCCGGTCCGACGGCGACTTTCCAGCGCCCCCGGGCAGGGTCTCCGGCGCCCCGACGCCGGCCTTTCAACGCCCCGCCCCTGCAGAGCGCTACACCAGCGTCGTGATGCAGAACGGGTGGCCCGCTGGGTCGAGGAGGATCCTC
The DNA here is from genome assembly GCF_040682635.1 of Streptomyces sp. NPDC051133. Taxonomy (NCBI): domain Bacteria; kingdom Bacillati; phylum Actinomycetota; class Actinomycetes; order Kitasatosporales; family Streptomycetaceae; genus Streptomyces; species Streptomyces sp. NPDC051133. The sequence continues at coordinate 105,190 of NZ_JBFBBK010000028.1, read as the reverse complement.
CAGCGGGGCTCGCCCGGCTGGAACTCCGGCTTGGTGGCGCCCAGTTCCAGCAGGTGTTTCTCGGCGGTGTCCAGGTCGTCCACGCCCAGTTCGATGTGCGCCTGCTTCTCCTGGGTGGGGTCCGGCCAGGTGGGCGGGCGGTAGTCGGTGAGGCGGTTGAAGCCGAGCGGGGTCGCGCCCTCCTTGCCGAGCAGGACGAAGTCGTCGGTGGAGTACACGGCCGCCATGCCGAGCAACTTGCCGTAGAAGTCGGCCATCTCCGACGGGTCCGGGCAGTCGAACGTCACCGCGGCGTAGCGGAACTCGGGTGCGGAGGCGGTGGTGCCGCTGTTGCCGCCGTTGCTGTTGTCTGTGGTCATGGGAGGACGTTAGGACGTGACCCGGACAGTTCCGGTCCTGGTCGTGTCCCGGCCTGTGGCAGACTGCCGGGCGTGATCAGCTCGTCCGCCCGGCTGCTGCGGTTGCTGTCCCTGTTGTCCTCCCGGCCCTCCTGGACCTGCGCCGAGCTGGCCGAGCGGATGGAGGTGACCGACCGTACGGTTCGGCGGGACGTCGCGCGGCTGCGGGAGATCGGTTACTCCGTCGACTCCGATGCGGGGCCCTGGGGCGGTTACCGGCTCCGTGCGGGCTCCCGGGTGCCGCCGTTGATCCTCGACGACGAGGAGGCGCTCGCCGTGGCGATCGGGCTGCGGGAGGCGGCGCTGGGTGATGCGCTGGGCGGCGATCAGGCGGCGCTGTCGGCGTTGTTGAAGCTGCGGCAGGTGCTGCCCCGGCGGGTCGCGGACCGGCTCGGTGAGCTGGACGACGCCTTCGTACGGCTCCCGGGCGGTGAGGGACCCCAGATCAGGCCGGGTGTGCTGCTGGAGCTGGCCGCGGTCTGCCGGCGCAGGGAGCGTGCCCGGTTGTCGTACACCGACGGGGAGGGGCGGGCCACCGTGCGGGACGTCGAGCCGTACCGTCTCGTGCACGCCGGGCGGCGCTGGTACTTCGTCGCGCGGGACGTGGGGCGGGGCCAGTGGCGGACGTTCCGCGCCGACCGGGTCGACCGGCTCCAACCCACCGGACGGCCGGTGGAGTTCGTCGACCCGCCGGATCCGGCGTGGCTGGTCTCCCGGAACATCGCGAACGGGCCCTATCCGCTGTCCGCGACCGTCCGCCTGTCCGTCCCGCTGGAGGCGGCGCTACGGATCGTCCCGCCGACGGTCGGCACCCATCGCCCGGACGGGCCGGACGCGACCCTGGTCGATGTCGGCGGCCCCGATCCGGACGGCCTCGCCCGCTATCTCATCGGTCTGGGGACGCCGCTGCGGGTCCTCGCCCCGGATGCCGTACGGGAGGCTCTGGTGCGGCGGGCCCGGGAACTTGCCGAGGAGAACGCGGCCCAGGGGTAGAGGCGATGCCGTGGCGGCCGGCGCCCACCCCGAGCCGCGCTCTCGTGGCCGGAGCCTTCGTCAGAGCTTCTCGGGCGTCCGGATGCCCAGCAGGGCCATGCCCTGGTGCAGGGTGCGGGCGGTGAGGTCGACCAGGAACAGGCGGTTCTCCACCTGCTCCGGGGTGTCGGCCTTCAGGACCGGGCACTGGTCGTAGAAGGACGTGAGCAGCGACGCCAGCTGGTACAGGTACGCGGCCAGCTTGTGCGGCTCGTAGCCCTCCGCGGCCTCCAGGACCGTCTCCGCGAACCGGTCCAGGTGCAGGCCGAGAGCGCGCTCCGCGGGGGCCAGTTCCAGCTCCGGGTGGGCGGCCGGGCGTGCCTCGCCCGCCTTGCGCAGGATGGACTGGATCCGGGCGTACGCGTACTGGAGGTACACGGACGTGTCGCCGTTGAGGGAGACCATCTGGTCCAGGTCGAACTTGTAGTCCCGGACCGCGGAGGTGGACAGGTCCGCGTACTTCACCGCGCCGATGCCGACGTAACGGCCGTTCTCGACGATCTCCTGCTCCGTCAGACCGACCTTTTCGGCCTTCTCGCGGACGACGGCCGTGGCCCGGTCGACGGCCTCGTCCAGGAGGTCCTGGAGCTTGACCGTCTCCCCCGCACGCGTCTTGAACGGCTTGCCGTCCTTGCCCAGCACCGTGCCGAAGGCCAGCTGGTGCGCCTTGACGTCGTCGTTCAGCCAGCCGGCCCGGCGCGCGGTCTCGAAGACCATCTTGAAGTGCAGGGCCTGGCGGGCGTCCACCACGTACAGCAGGGTGCTCGCCTTCAGGTTGAAGACGCGGTCGCGGATCGCGGAGAGGTCGGTGGCCGCGTAGCCGTAGCCGCCGTCCGACTTCTGCACGATCAGCGGGACCGGATTGCCGTCCGGGCCCTTGATGTCGTCGAAGAAGACGCAGAGGGCGCCCTCGGAGCGGACCGCGACGCCCGACTCCTCCAGGAGGCGGCAGGTCTCCGCCAGCATGTCGTTGTACCCCGACTCGCCGACGATGTCGGGGTCGCGGACCTCCATGTCCAGCTTCTCGAAGACGGAGAAGAAGTAGATCTTCGACTCGTCCACGAACTTCTGCCACATGGCGAGCGTCTGCGGGTCGCCGGCCTGGAGGTCGACCACCCTGCGGCGGGCCCTGGTCTTGAACTCCTCATCGGAGTCGAAGAACTTCCGCGCGGCCTTGTAGAGGCGGTCGAGGTTCGACATCGCCTCCTCGCCCGAAGCGGCGGTGCCCTCGGCCGACGCCTTGTGGTCCAGCTCGTGCGGGTGCTCGTCCAGGTACTGGATGAGCATGCCGAACTGGGTGCCCCAGTCGCCGATGTGGTGACGGCGGATCACGTTCTCGCCGGTGAACTCGAGGAGCTGGACGGCCGAGTCGCCGATCACCGCCGACCGCAGGTGGCCGACGTGCATCTCCTTCGCCACGTTCGGCTGCGCGTAGTCGATCACCGTCGTGCCCGGCTGCGCGGCGGTCGGCACGCCGAGGCGGCCCGTCTCGTCCGCGTACCGGGCGGCCAGGTTCCCGGTGATCGCCCCGTCCGCGATCGTGATGTTGAGGAAACCGGGACCCGAGACCTCGACGTCCTTGATCAGCTCGTCGCCGGTGACCACCTGGGAGACGACCTGCGTCGCCAGCTCCCGGGGATTGGCCTTCGCCTTCTTCGCGAGCGCCAGGATGCCGTTGGCCTGGAAGTCGGCCCGGTCGCTTCGTCGCAGCAGCGGGTCCGCGCCGGCGGCCTCCGGCAGGGTGGCCGAGAGGGCGGACGCGAGGTGCTGCTGGACGTTGTCGCTGAGGGACGTGACCGAGGCCATAGGAATGGGTGCCGTTCTCCTCGTGGGGATGGATAGTCCCAGCCAGTATCCCATGGGAGGTAAAGCCGTTTTCGCGGGCGCGAGCCGGTCTGTGAGAATGGAGTGTCACCCCGTTCAGAAAGAAGGACGTGCCGATCGTGGCTCAGAGCACCGAGACCACCGACTGGGTCTCCCGTTTCGCGGATGAGGTCATCGAGGAGTCGGAGCGCCGAGCCCCCGGCAAACCCGTCGTCGTCGCTTCCGGACTCTCTCCCTCCGGGCCCATTCACCTGGGCAATCTCCGTGAGGTCATGACCCCGCACCTGGTCGCCGACGAGGTCCGCCGCCGCGGGTACCAGGTGCGGCACCTGATCTCCTGGGACGACTACGACCGCTACCGGAAGGTTCCGGCGGGCATCGAGGGGATCGACGGGTCGTGGGCGGAGCACATCGGCAAGCCGCTGACCTCGGTCCCGGCGCCGCGCGGGTCGTCGTACCCGAACTGGGCCGAGCACTTCAAGGCCGCGATGGTCGCCTCGCTGGCCGAGCTGGGCGTCGAGTTCGACGGGATCAGCCAGACCGCGCAGTACACCTCCGGTGTCTACCGCGAGCAGATCCTGCACGCCATGAAGCACCGCGGTGACATCGACGCGATCCTCGCGCAGTACCGCACGAAGAAGGCTCCGAAGAAGCAGCAGCAGAAGGCCGTCGACGAGGCCGAGCTGGAGGCCGAGGAGGGCTCGGGCGCCGCGTCCGAGGACGACGGCAGCTCCGGCTCCGCCGGGTACTTCCCGTACAAGCCGTACTGCGGCAACTGCGAGAAGGACCTGACGACCGTCACCTCCTACGACGACGACAGCACCGAGCTGGCGTACACGTGCACCGCGTGCGGCTTCGCCGAGACCGTCCGGCTGAGCGAGTTCAACCGCGGCAAGCTGGTCTGGAAGGTCGACTGGCCGATGCGCTGGGCGTACGAGGGCGTGATCTTCGAGCCGAGCGGTGTCGACCACTCCTCGCCGGGTTCGTCGTTCCAGGTGGGCGGCCAGATCGTCGGGATCTTCGGCGGGAAGCAGCCCATCGGGCCCATGTACGCGTTCGTGGGGATCAGCGGCATGGCGAAGATGTCCTCCTCGCGCGGCGGGGTGCCGACCCCGGCGGACGCGCTGAAGATCATGGAGCCGCAGATCCTGCGCTGGCTCTACGCCCGCCGCCGGCCCAACCAGTCCTTCAAGATCGCCTTCGACCAGGAGATCCAGCGGCTGTACGACGAGTGGGACAAGCTCGCCGGGAAGGTCGCCGACGGCTCCGCCCTGCCGGCGGACGTGGCGGCGCACACCCGCGCCGTCGGTACGGCCGCCGCCGAGCTGCCGAAGACGCCGCGCCCGCTGCCGTACCGCACGCTCGCCTCCGTCGCCGACATCACCGCAGGGCACGAGGACCAGGCGCTGCGGATCCTCTCCGAACTGGACCCGGAGCAGCCGCTGGCCTCCCTGGAGGAGGCCCGGCCGCGCTACGACCGGGCCGAGGCGTGGATCAACACGCACGTCCCCGCCGACCAGCGGACCATCGTGCGCGACGAGCCCGACGCCGAGCTGCTGAAGTCGCTCGACGAGGCGTCCCAGCAGTCGGTACGGCTGCTGCTCGACGGGCTCGCCGAGCACTGGTCGCTGGACGGGCTGACCCACCTCGTCTACGGCGTGCCGAAGGTGCAGGCCGGGTTCCCGGCCGACGCCACGCCGAAGGAGCTGCCGCCGGAGATCAAGACGGCCCAGCGGACCTTCTTCGCGCTGCTGTACCACCTGCTGGTCGGGCGGGACACAGGTCCCCGGCTGCCCACGCTGCTGCTGGCCGTGGGCCAGGAGCGGGTGCGGGCGCTGCTGGGGGAGTAAGCGGTAACGGAAAAAGGGGCCCTTCGCGAAGGGCCCCTTTCTCATGCCTTGCGCTCATGCCTTGCGTGCCGTCAGGCGATGTGCGGTTCTTCCTGGAGTTCCCGGGAGTGGCGGTCGGTGAAGGCCTTGACCATGTGTTCGGCGTCCCGCTGGGGGAGTGCCACGCCGAAGGTCGCCTCCACGTCGTCCCTCAGCTGGGCGGCCGTGGGGTAGCTGCCGTCGATCGACTTGCGGAAGACCTGGTAGTAGTCGTCCTCCGTCGGCTCCGGTTCGGGGACACCGCCGCCCTCGCCGAGTTCGCGGGTGCGGTTCGGGCCCACCGGGATGGGGAAGCTGCCGGTCTCCTCGGGGGAGGGCTGCTGGAACTGCTCGGGCGGCTGGTCCTCGTACCACTCCCCGTACTCCTCCTCGGGGGCGTACTGAGGTTCTTGCATCATCGGGTCGTAGGCGGGGTCGTAGCCGCCGTGGTACTCGATCTCCCGCGGGGCCTGGAACCAGGGGCTCTGCTCGTCCACGGGGGCGTGGTCCGGCTGCCCGGCGGGCTGGCCGGGCAGCTGGGGGCGCCGCTCGCTCTGCGGTGCCGCGCCCGTGCGTGCCGGAACGGCGGCGCGACCGCCCGCGGCCACGGCGGGGACCACGCTCGGCTCGATGCCCGCCGCCGCCAGGCCCGCCGGGGCCGTCTCCGCCAGCGGTACGCCGTACCGCGCCAGCCGCAGCGGCATCAGGGACTCCACCGGGGCCTTGCGGCGCCAGGCCCGGCCGAAGCGGGAACGGAGCCTCGCCTGGTAGACGAGACGTTCCTGCTCCAGCTTGATGACCTGGTCGTAGGAGCGCAGCTCCCACAGCTTCATGCGGCGCCAGAGGAGGAACGTCGGCACCGGGGAGAGCAGCCAGCGGGTGAGCCGGACGCCCTCCATGTGCTTGTCGGCCGTGATGTCGGCGATGCGGCCGATGGCGTGGCGGGCGGCCTCGACCGCGACCACGAACAGGACCGGGATCACCGCGTGCATGCCCACGCCCAGCGGGTCCGGCCAGGCGGCGGCGCCGTTGAAGGCGATGGTCGCGGCCGTCAGCAGCCAGGCCGTCTGGCGCAGCAGCGGGAACGGGATGCGGATCCAGGTCAGCAGCAGATCCAGGGACAGCAGGACACAGATACCTGCGTCGATGCCCACCGGGAACACGTAGGAGAAGTTCCCGAAGCCCTTCTTCAAGGCCAGCGCCCGGACGGCCGCGTACGAGCCGGCGAAGCCGATGCCGGCGATGATCAGGGCGCCGGTCACGACCACGCCGATGAGTATGCGGTGCATCCGAGTCAGCTGCAGTGGCGCGGCCACTCGTTCTCCCCTCCCCTTGCCTGTTGTTGCGCGCAACAGAGTGGCACACGTGTACGGCGAACGTGGCAGCGGTCGGCCGTTCCGGCCGGGAGAGGGTGGGGAGACAGTGCGGAGAGGCGGTGTCGGAGAGCGCGGGATCCCGCCCGGACAGCGCCGCCGGCCTGCTGTGACGGCGATGCGGTCGCCCATGGGGACGCGTTCGCCCCGGCCCTGCGCACGACATGGTGATCTCCGTACGCCCCCCGAGCACGGGCGCGGTCCGGCCGGAGGGGCCCGGCCGCGCCCGGAGACCCGTCAGCCCTTCTGCGCCGCCGACTTCGACGGGGACGCGCTCGCAGAAGCGGACTTCGACGGGGACTTGGACGGCGACGCCGACTTCGACGCCGACTTCGACGGGGACGCCGACTTCGAGGGCGAGGCAGAGGACGACGACGAACCCGACCCCGAGCCCTGGCCGTTGGCGGACGACACCGACGCCACCGCCTCCTTCACGGCCTTCTCCGCCGCCTTCGCGAGGTCACCGGCGTCCGGAGTCTTCTCACCGGCCAGGCCGGCGCCGTTGTAGTCGAGCGTGACGACCACGTTCTCGACCCGCGCGACCACCGTCTGCTGCTTGAACAGGCCTTCCTTCTTCTTCAGGTCGTACCGCACGGTCGTCGCCTCGGCGCCCACCCCGGACACCGGCTGCGACGACGCGTTCTTCGCGCCGTCCACCGCCTGGGCGTCCTTGACCTGCCGGACGAAGTACGCGTGCGCCTGCGCCTCACCCGTGCCGCGCGAGGCGTCCGAGTCGAAGCGCAGCAGGGAGACGTTCAGCCAGCGGAACTGCGAACCCTTGACACCGTTGTTGTCCAGGCTGTTCCACGAGCAGGAAGAACGCGACGACGGGTCGTCCGAGCCGCCCTTCTTGGCCGACGAGACACCCTTGGGCACCAGATCGCCCAGCGTCTTCTTCGTCAGCACCGCGCACGAGTCCGGAAGCTTCCGGTACGCGGCCGCCTGCACGGTCGGGGACGCACTCGCGGACGGCGTGCCACTGCTCGCCGACTGCTGCTGACCGCTGTCGGTGCCCTTGCTCTTGGAGTCGCCCGAGTCCGAGGAGCAGGCCGCGGTGATCAGCACCGCGGGAACGGCTGCCGCGCAGATCAGAACGCGGCTCAGGCGCCGGCTGCGCTTCGCTTGCTGGGCACGGTCGTCTCGCTGGACTGCTCGTCGCATGGTTCCTTCACTCGTGACGCTCGGTGTTCGTGCGGGTTCCTGCGGGGCCACCGTACGCGGTGAAGGAGCTGTGCGGTTTCTCTTCGAGTGCTTTGCCGGACGGGGTGGATGGGGCCGGGGAGACCGTCATCCGTTGAGCGCGTCGTCCAGTTGCGAGGCCAGATTCCGGGCCCTGTCCTGCATTTCCTTGCTGTCCGGGACCGTTCCGGTGGCCATCGGCTGCTCCTCGTACTCCAGGGTGACGACGACGTTGGACGTGCGGAACACCACAGTCACCGTCCGCTGCTCGGCCGTCGAACCGGACGTGCTCAGCTGATCGTCGATGTACGCCTCGTCACCGAGGTCGGAGAGCGCGCGCGGCTGAAGATCATTCGGCGTGCCGTCGGCGGACGAGGCCCCGCCCGGGGACGCCCCGCCCGGCGACGACGCCCCGTCCGAGGGGGACGCCCCGTCGCTCGGCGAGCCGGACGGGGAACCGGTGGCGGACCCCGACGGGGTGGGCGTCGGGGTCGCGGACCCGCCGGGCGTCGCGGTGCCGGCCGGCTCGGGCAGATCGGCGGCCGTCTCCTTCCCCTCGAACAGCTTCCGCGCCTGGTCGTCGTCACTGACCGCGTTGTCGTACGACACCACGCGCTCGAAGTCGACCGAGAGCCGGTCGGTGGCGTCGGCGGACTCCACCTTCCAGTGGCAGCCGACCTTGCGTTCCGTGTCGTAGGTGAGCGCCGCCTCGCCCTGGTAGGCCTTGTCGCGCTGGTCCGGGTCGGTGATCTGCTTGATCCCGGGCAGGAGCGAGTCGAGGTCGTCGTGACCGACCGCGCCGCAGGGTTCGGGGAGGGTGCGGTACTTGCCGGGCTGCGCGGCGACGGTGGCCGTGCCGGTGTCGCCCGGGTTGGCGTTGTCCGCCGGGCTGTCGTCCCCGGAGCCGCTCGTGCAGCCGGCCAGCAGCGCCACGAGGAGGGCGGCGGTGCCGGTTACGTACGCCTTCCGCTGCACGGTCAGGCTCCTCTCGACGGTGTGCGCTCGCTCGATGGGCCGGTGTCCCCGCTGGTTATTCGCTTGCCGCGCGGGGGCGCCCCCTGGAGACAATGTGTATCGCACGCACTGCCGTGAACGCCGGTCCGTTGTCCCCTTTGCCGACCTTGGCGCCGGTTTTGCTATCTAAGACTTCTGTCATGTTTTCGGGGGAATGAGGACGCTATGTCGTACGTGGAGATGCCGGGCGCGAAGGTTCCGATCCGCATGTGGACGGACCCCGCGACGGTCGAGGACGTGGCCCTGCGCCAGCTCCAGAACGTGGCGACCCTGCCGTGGATCAAGGGCCTCGCGGTCATGCCGGACGTCCACTACGGCAAGGGCGCGACGGTCGGCTCGGTCATCGCGATGCAGGGCGCGGTGTGCCCGGCCGCGGTGGGCGTGGACATCGGGTGCGGGATGTCGGCGGTGAAGACGTCACTGACCGCCAACGATCTCCCCGGTGACCTCTCGCGGCTGCGGTCGAAGATCGAGCAGGCGATTCCGGTGGGGCGCGGGATGCACGAGGACCCGGTCGAGCCCGGGGACTTCCATGGGCTGGCGACGTCCGGGTGGGACGACTTCTGGGGGCGGTTCGACGGGGTGGCCGAAGCGGTCAGGTTCCGCCAGGAGCGGGCCTGGAAGCAGATGGGCACGCTCGGCGGGGGTAATCATTTCATCGAGATCTGCACGGATTCGACCGGTTCCGTGTGGCTCATGCTTCACTCCGGTTCCCGCAACATCGGCAAGGAACTCGCCGAGCACCACATCGGCGTGGCCCAGAAGCTCCCGCACAACCAGGGCCTGGTCGACCGCGACCTCGCCGTCTTCGTGTCGGACACACCTCAGATGGCGGCCTACCGCGACGACCTGTTCTGGGCGCAGGAGTACGCCACGTACAACCGCACACTGATGATGGCACTCCTGAAGGACGTGATCCGCAAGGAGTTCAAGAAGGCGAAGCCGGCCTTCGAGCCGGAGATCTCCTGCCATCACAACTACGTGGCGGAGGAGCGCTACGAGGGCATGGACCTGCTCGTGACCCGCAAGGGCGCGATCCGGGCCGGCTCGGGTGAGTACGGCATCATCCCGGGCTCGATGGGCACGGGGTCGTACATCGTGAAGGGCCTCGGTAACGAGATGGCCTTCAACTCGGCGTCGCACGGAGCGGGTCGGCGCATGAGCCGGAACGCGGCCAAGCGTCGGTTCTCGACGAAGGACCTGGAGGATCAGACGCGAGGCGTGGAGTGCCGCAAGGACTCCGGTGTCGTGGACGAGATCCCGGGCGCGTACAAGTCGATCGACCAGGTCATCGACCAGCAGAAGGACCTGGTGCAGGTCGTGGCGAAGCTGAAGCAGGTCGTCTGCGTGAAGGGCTGACCTGCGGCTCGTGGACGACCGGAACTGGAACGGGTCTCCCGGGTGTCCTTCCGGTCGTCGAAGCGGTGACGGAGGGGGGCACTTGATGGAGCGCAGGCGTATGCGGTTCGGGGTGTGGGCCGTCGGGGTGGTCGTCGTCGGGAGTCTGGCGGCGGGGTGTTCGCAGAAGTACGACGACGAGCGGGGGAAGGGGGACGCGCCGGTCAGGGGGAAGGCCGGGGACAACACGCCCGCCGAGGTCTTCAACATGCCGGACGGGTTCGGGAACCTCGCCACCAAGTGTGTCGGGCACGGGTTCCGGGCGTATGTGACGACCAACGCCAGCGGGCCGTCCAACGTGCAGATCGTGGAGGACAAGGCGTGCGCCGGCTGAGCGCCGCGGTGGCCGTGGGTGTCGTGCTGCTGGTCGGCGGGTGTTCCCGGCAGCACTACGAGGAGCGCGGGAAGGCCGACGCCCCGGTGGCCGGACGGGCCGGGGAGGACTCGCCCGCCGAGGTCTACAACTTCCCCGACGGGTTCGGGAACCTCGCCACCAAGTGTGTGGGGGAGGGGAAGCGGGGCTATGCGACGACCAAGTTCGTGCAGTCCGAGGACGAGGACGATGTGAAGATCGTCCCCGCGAACGCCGTCATCGTCGACGACCCGTCCTGCCGGTCCCGCTGATCACTTCGCGTGGCGTACCGCGTAGATCATGACGAACGCCACGAAGTGGATCCCGAAGAGGAAGTAGCCCAGGAACCACCAGACCTTGCGCTCGTCCTTGGTCTCCTGGGCCAGGCGGCGTCGTTCCAGGGAGTCGGCCGCGCCGTCCTGCGCCATCAGGGCTCCCGGTGGAGTTTGGTGTTGGACGCCTGGGCGCGGGGGCGCAGGACCAGGAGGTCGACGTTGACGTGGCTGGGGCGGGTGACCGCCCAGGCGATCGTCTCGGCCACGTCGTCCGCGGTGAGGGGCTCGGCCACGCCCTCGTAGACCTTGGCGGCCTTCGTCTCGTCGCCGCCGAAGCGGGTCAGGGCGAACTCGTCGGTCTTGACCAGGCCGGGGGCGACCTCGATGACGCGGACGGGCCGGCCGACGATCTCCAGGCGCAGCGTCTCGGCGAGGACGTGGGCTCCGTGCTTGGCAGCGACGTAGCCCGCGCCGCCCTCGTAGGTGCCGTGGCCGGCGGTGGAGGAGACGACCACGACCACGCCGTCCCCGCTCGCCTCCAGCTTGGGCAGCAGTGCCTGGGTGACGTTCAGGGTGCCGATGACGTTGGTCTCGTACATGCTGCGCCAGTCCGCCGGGTCGCCGGTGGCCACCGGGTCGGCGCCGAGGGCGCCGCCCGCGTTGTTGACCAGGACGCCGATGGTCTTGAAGGCGGTGGCGAACTCGTCGACGGCCGCGCGGTCCGTCACGTCCAGCTGGTACGCCGTCGCCGCGTGGCCCGCCGTGGTGAGTTCCTCGGCCAGCGCCTCGATGCGGTCCTTGCGGCGGGCCGTGAGGACGACCCGGTAGCCGGCGGCGGCGAGCTGCCGGGCCGTGGCGGCGCCGATGCCGCTGCTCGCGCCCGTGACGACGGCGATGCGGGAGGCGGCGGACGGGACGGCGGGGGCCATGGGCTGCTCCTGGGAGGAAGGTTTGCGGCTTCGTCCAGCCTAGGTGAGTCTCAGCCGCCGTTCCTCGGCGCCCACATGATCACGGCCATTCCTGCGAGGCAGATGAGCGCCCCGGTGACGTCCCAGCGGTCGGGGCGGTAGCCGTCGGCGACCATGCCCCAGAGGATCGAGCCGGCGACGAAGATCCCGCCGTAGGCGGCGAGGATGCGGCCGAAGTGGGCGTCCGGCTGGAAGGTGGCGACGAAGCCGTACGCGCCCAGGGCGAGGACTCCGCCCGCCGCCCACAGCCAGCCGCGGTGTTCTCGTACGCACTGCCAGACCAGCCAGGCGCCGCCGATCTCGAGGAGAGCGGCGACGACGAACAGGGCGGCGGAGCGGAGGATCGGCATGGACGCAGCTTCGCACGCGGGTACCGGCCCGGGTTTCCCGCGTCTCAGGTGCCTTCCGTGCCTTACGCGTCTCGGGCGCCTTACGCGTCTCGGGTGCCTGACGCGCCCTCCGCGTCTTCCGTGTTCTCCGCGTCGTAGCGTTCGCGGGCCGTGCGGACCTCGTCGAAGTGGGTCTCCGCCCAGTCCTTCACGGCGGTGAGCAGGGTGGCGAGGCCGACGCCGAGCGGGGTGAGCGCGTAGTCGACGCGGACGGGCACGGACGGGGTGACCGCGCGGCTGATGATGCCGTCCCGTTCGAGGGCGCGCAGGGTCTGGGTGAGCATCTTGGGGCTGACGCCCGGGATCCTGCGGCCGAGGTCGCTGTAGCGCAGGGATCCGGTGGACAGGGCGGCGATGACGAGGCCGACCCACTTGTCGCTGAGGCGGCCGAGCAGCTGGTGGCTCGGGCAGCTGCGGAGGAAGGCGTCGTACTCGATCCGTGCCTGTTCGCGGCGCTGGGCCGCGGTCATGGTCGCCATGGGCTCTCCTTCGGGTCACCTACGCACTCACAGGTAACTACTTACCGATGGATAGTACCTCTCCTAGGGTTGGTGCTGCGGGCAGGAAATCGCCGCGGAGGGCATCAAATACCTTGTGGATCAGGAGAGTTGACATGCGTGCTGTGGTGGTGCGGACGTTCGGTGGGCCGGAGGCCGTGGAGGTCGCGGACGTGGCGGTGCCCGAGCCGGGGGCGGGGCAGGTGCGGATCAAGGTCGCGGCCGGCGCGCTGAACCCGGTGGACGTGGCCGTGCGGGCCGGCTTCTTCGGCGGGCCCGGCGGGACGCTGGGGCTGGGCTGGGACGTGGCCGGGACGGTGGACGCGGCCGGGGCGTCCGTGGTCTGGGAGGCCGGTGACGCGGTGGTGGCGCTGGTGCCGGGGGTGACCGAGCCGCTGGGCGCGCACGCCGAGTACGTCGTCGTGGACGCGGACGCGGTGGCGAAGGCGCCGGTCTCGGTGGACGCGGTGCGCGCGGGCACCCTGCCGCTGAACGGGCTGACGGCGTTGCAGGCACTGGACCAGCTGGAGCTGGCGCCGGGTGCGTCGCTGCTGGTGACGGGGGCGGCGGGCGCGGTCGGCGGGTTCGCGGTGCAGCTCGCCGCGCGGCGCGGGATCGAGGTCGTGGGGCAGGCCCGCGCGGATGACGAGGAGCTGGTGCGGTCGCTGGGGGCCGCGCGCTTCACGGCCGGAGGGGTCGAGCCGGGCGGGGTGGACGCGGTGCTGGACGCGGCGGTGCTCGGGGAGCCGGCGCTGGAGTGGGTGCGGGACGGCGGCGCGTTCATGGGGGTACGGCCCGGTGGGCAGCCGGGGTCGGTGCGCGGGGTGCGGACCGCCTCCGTGTCGGTGCGGCCGGACGCGGCGCAGCTGGCGGAGCTGGTCCGGCTGGTGGACGAGGGGGTGCTGACGCTGCGGGTGGCCGGGACGTACGCCCTGGAGGAGGCCGCGAAGGCGCACGCCCGGCTGGCGGAGGGCGGGGTGCGGGGCCGTCTGGTGCTGGTGCCGTAGCCGGGAATAGCCCGGGCCGGCGGACCGTTCGACGGATATAGTTGAATGGTCAACCATATGGAGGATGAGCGGCCATGCAGTTCGGGATCTTCACGGTCGGCGACGTCACGCCGGACCCGACCACGGGGCGTACTCCGACCGAGCGCGAGCGGATCAAGGCCATGGTCGCCATCGCGCTGAAGGCGGAGGAGGTCGGCCTGGACGTCTTCGCGACCGGCGAGCACCACAACCCGCCGTTCGTGCCGTCGTCCCCGACCACGATGCTCGGCTACATCGCCGCGCGGACGCAGAAGCTGATCCTCTCCACGTCCACCACCCTGATCACCACCAACGACCCGGTGAAGATCGCGGAGGACTTCGCGATGCTCCAGCACCTGGCCGACGGGCGGGTGGACCTGATGATGGGCCGCGGCAACACCGGGCCGGTCTACCCCTGGTTCGGGCAGGACATCCGGCAGGGCATCAACCTCGCCATCGAGAACTACGCCCTGCTGCGCCGGCTGTGGCGCGAGGACGTCGTGGACTGGGAGGGGAAGTTCCGCACCCCGCTGCAGGGCTTCACCTCCACCCCGCGCCCGCTGGACGGCGTCCCGCCGTTCGTCTGGCACGGCTCCATCCGCTCGCCGGAGATCGCCGAGCAGGCGGCCTACTACGGAGACGGCTTCTTCCACAACAACATCTTCTGGCCCGCCGACCACACCAAGCGGATGGTCGAGCTGTACCGGGCCCGGTACGCCCACTACGGGCACGGCACGCCCGAGCAGGCGATCGTCGGCCTGGGCGGCCAGGTGTTCATGCGGAAGAACTCGCAGGACGCCGTGCGCGAGTTCCGCCCGTACTTCGACAACGCGCCGGTCTACGGCCACGGGCCCTCCCTGGAGGACTTCACCGCCCAGACCCCGCTGACCGTCGGCTCCCCGCAGCAGGTGATCGACCGGACGCTGTCCTTCCGGGAGAACGTCGGCGACTACCAGCGTCAGCTGTTCCTGATGGACCACGCGGGGCTGCCGCTGAAGACCGTGCTGGAGCAGCTCGACCTGCTCGGCGAGGAGGTCGTGCCCGTGCTGCGCAAGGAGTTCGCGAACGGCCGTCCGGCGAACGTGCCCGAGGCGCCCACGCACGCCTCCCTCAAGGCGTCCCAGGAGGTGACGGTATGAAGCTCGTCGTCGTCTCGGCGGGGCTGAGCGTCCCGTCCTCCACCCGGCTGCTGGCCGACCGGCTGGCCGCCGCGGTGGACCGGCGGACACCGGTGGACATCGAGGTGGTGGAGCTGCGGGACCTCGCGGTGGAGATCGCGCACAACTTCACCAACGGTTTCGCCGGCGAGCACCTCGCCGCCGCCCAGGAGGCGGTGACGGGGGCCGACGGCCTGATCGTCGTCACGCCGGTGTTCAGCGCGTCGTACAGCGGGCTGTTCAAGTCGTTCTTCGACGTGCTGGAGAAGGACGCGCTGGCCGGCAAGCCGGTGCTGATCGCGGCCACCGGCGGTACGGCCCGGCACTCGCTGGTGCTGGAGCACGCCCTGCGTCCGCTGTTCGCCTACCTGCGGGCCGTGGTCGTGCCGACCGGGGTGTACGCCGCGTCGGAGGACTGGGGCGAGGAAGGGCTCCCGGGGCGGATCGAGCGGGCGGCACAGGAGCTGGCCGCCCTCATGACCGGGCTGTCGGCGGTCCGGGCGGACACCCCGGCGAGGCTGCACGTCGTGCCGTTCGAGGAACAGCTCGCACGGCTCGGAGCACGGGCAGGGTGAGAGGACGGTGGGCCCCCGAGCCGGGTTGCCCCCGTGACGGTGAGAGGCGGGTAAAAAGGGTGATCGTAGGCCCGCCCGCCCCGGCCGAAGCCCCCGTGGCCTTGGCAGACTGGGTGCGTGCCCCAGACTGTGCTGCTCGCTGAAGACGACCGTGCCATCCGCCATGCCCTGGAGCGTGCCCTGACCCTGGAAGGGTACGAGGTGACGGCGGTCGCCGACGGTGTGGAAGCGCTGGCGCAGGCCCACAAGACCCCGCCGGACGTCCTCGTCCTCGACGTGATGATGCCGGGCATCGACGGGCTCCAGGTCTGCCGGGTGCTGCGCGCCGAGGGCAACCGCACCCCGGTCCTCATGCTCACCGCCCTGGTGGAGACCGCCGACCGGATCGCCGGCCTGGACGCGGGCGCCGACGACTACGTGGTCAAGCCGTTCGACGTGGAAGAGGTCTTCGCCCGGCTGCGCGCGCTGCTGCGCCGCACCAGCCCGGTGCCCGCGGGCGGCGCCGGGGAGGCCGGCCGGGGCGAGGCCCAGATCTCCGACCGGCAGGTGGAGGCCGCCGGCATCCGCATGGACCTGCAGGCCCGCCGGGCCTGGCGCGGCGGGCGCGAGCTGGAACTGACCCGGACCGAGTTCGAGCTGCTGGAACTGCTCGTGCGCAACGCCGGGATCGTGCTGGACCACTCCACGATCTACGACCGGATCTGGGGCTACGACTTCGGCCCCGGCTCCAAGAACCTCGCCGTCTACGTCGGCTACCTGCGCCGCAAGCTCGACGAGCCCGGCTCTCCTCAGCTGATCCACACCGTGCGGGGCGTGGGTTACGTGCTCCGGGAGGACTAGGTGGGCCGTCTGCGGCGGCTGCTGGCCCCGGGCCGGCCCAAGCTGGTCTCCCTGCGCACCACCTTCGCGGTGTCCTTCGCGGCCGTCACCGCCGCCGTCACGATCCTCGTCGGCATCCTGTCGTACGGCTCCGCCGCCCGGCTGGTCCGGGTCGACGAGCAGTCGGTGTTCGCGCAGGTCGTGCAGGACGTGCGGGACGAGGTACGGCAGCACGAGATGGTCCCGGAGGACTTCTCCTCCTCGCGGCCGGGGCACGACCTGGTGCGGCCCGCACGGACCGATGTGCAGGTGCTGGGCGCACAGGGCCAGATCATGGACCACGGCAGCCCGGTGCTGCCCGTGACCGCCCGCGACCGGGCCATGGCGCTGGCGCGGACGGCCGGGAGGGCGGTCGAGTACAAGGACGTCCGGGTGGGCGAGGACCTGTTCCGCATCGCCACCGTCTCCCTCGGTGACGGGCGGGGCGCGGTGCAGGTGGCGCAGGAGTTCAGCGACACCGAGGACCTGCTGCGCACGCTGCAGCAGCGGACGCTGATCCTGATGGCCGCGGTCGTGGTGGCGGCCGGTCTGTTCGGGTGGTGGCTGGCCCGGCGGATCACGCGCCGGCTGGTGATCCTCACCTCGGCCGCGGAGAACGTGGCCCGGACCCGGCAGCTGGGGATCGAGGTGCCGGTGGCGGGTCTGGACGAGGTGGGCCGGCTCGGCCGCGCCTTCGACCGGATGCTGGGCCGGCTCGCCCAGTCGGAGGAGGACCAGCGCAGGCTGGTGCAGGACGCGGGGCACGAGCTGCGGACGCCGCTGACGTCGCTGCGTACGAACATCTCCCTGCTGCGGCGGATCGACGAACTTCCGCCCGCGACCCGCGAGGAGCTGGTCGCCGACCTCGGCCAGGAGGCCCGGGAGCTGACCGACCTGGTCAACGAGCTGGTCGACCTCGCCGCCGGGCAGTCCGACAGCGAGCCGCCGCAGCGCGTGGACCTCGCCGACATCGGCGAGGACGTCGTGGGGCTCGCCAAACGCCGTACCGGGCGCGAGATCGTGCTGCGCGTGAGCGGTGACACGACGACCGAGGGGCGTCCCGGGATGCTCCAGCGGGCCATGTCCAACCTGGTGGAGAACGCCGCCAAGTTCGACCGGGACGGACAGGCGCCGATCGAGCTCGACATCACCGGGCCGGACCGGGCGGGCACGGTACGGGTGGAGGTGCTGGACCGGGGGCCCGGGATCGCCGAGGGCGATCTGATCCGTATCTTCGACCGCTTCTACCGGGCCGCCGACGCCCGGTCCCTGCCGGGCTCGGGCCTCGGGCTGTCCATCGTGCGCGAGGTGGCCATGGCCCACGGCGGCGCACCGTTCGCCTTCCGGCGCGAGGGCGGCGGGGCGGTCATCGGGTTCACCGTGGGCGGCGGGATCGTGGCGGGCACCAGCGCGCGGGGCGGCGGCTGATCAGGACCGGCCGCCCAGCCGCGGCAGGGTGAGGAAGCCCTCCGCCTGGGCGCTGGCCAGGCCGATCCGCGGAATGTCGCTGCTCTTGGCGAACAGCAGGAACCGGGGCTCCCACACCGGGCGGTACTTGGCGTTGGCACGGTACAGGGACTCGATCTGCCACCACCGGGAGAAGAAGGTGAGGGTGGAGCGCCAGACGCGGAGCACGGGTCCGGCGCCGAGCCGGGAGCCGCGCTCGAACACCGAGCGGAACATCGCGAAGTTCAGGGAGACCCGCTGGATGCCCAGCTCCTCGGCCTGCACGAGGAGCTCCACGACCATGTACTCCATCAGGCCGTTCTCGCAGGCGCGGTCGCGGCGCATCAGGTCCAGGGAGAGGCCGTGCTCGCCCCAGGGGACGAAGCTGAGCAGGGCGCGCGGTTCGTCGTTCGCGTCGCGGCACTCCAGCATCACGCAGCGGCCGTCGGCCGGGTCGCCGAGGCGGCCGAGCGCCATGGAGAAGCCGCGTTCGGTGGCGCCGTCGCGCCAGTGGTCGGCGCGGTCGACGAGGTGGGCCATCTCCTCCTCGGGGATGTCCTCGTGGCGGCGGATGCGGACGGTGTAGCCGGCCCGCTTGACCCGGTTGTGGGCCTGGCGGACGACCCGCATGGCGCGGCCCTCGAGGGTGAAGTCGGCGAGGTCGACGATGGCCTCGTCGCCGAGTTCCAGGGCGTCCAGGCCGTGCCGGGCGTAAACCGTGCCGGCCTCCTCGCTCGCGCCCATCACCGCGGGGGTCCAGGCGTGGCGGCGGGCCTCGGCGAGCCAGGCGTCGATGGCGCCGGGCCACGCCTCGGGGTCGCCGATCGGGTCGCCGGAGGCGAGGCTGACCCCGCCGACGACGCGGTAGGTGACGGCGGCCTTGCCGCTCGGGGAGAAGATGGCGGCCTTGTCGCGGCGGAGCGCGAAGTAGCCGAGGGAGTCGCGGTCGCCGTGCCGGTCCAGCAGGGCGCGCAGCCGGCTCTCGTCCTCGGCGCCCAGCAGGCTCTGTCCGCGCGGGGCACGGAAGCAGGCGTAGAGGGTCAGCAGGAAGGCCGCGGCCATCAGGATGTTGACGATGATGTCGGCCCAGCGGGGGGCGTGCACGGCGTCCACGCGGTCGGCGAGCGGGCCGACGCTGACGCCCCGCAGCAGCGTGTAGGCGATCTCCTGCTTGAGGGAGGCGCCGGGCAGCTTGTTGGTGGCGTGCACGAGGAGGGTGCCGAGGGTGCCGGCGACCAGGTTGCCCCCGGCGCCGGCGACGAGGGCCAGGCGCGGGTTGGAGCGGTCGCCGATGGCGTCGAACTCGCGGCGGCCGATCAGCAGGGCGGCGACGAACAGGCCGGTGAGGCCGGCGGAGACCCAGTTGAAGACGTGGTCGCGGAACGGGTCGCGGGTCAGCGCGAGGACGTAGAGGCAGAACAGGGGGCCTGCCAGGAGGAGGTTGAAGACCCAGGCGGCGCGCTTGCGGCGGCGCATCACCACCGCGAGGAACAGGGCGAGCGCGGCCGAGACCAGACCGGCGGTGGCCAGGTAGGGGGTGAAGAACTCGCCCGCGTTGTGCTCGTGCACCTCCTCGCGGAAGGGCAGCGAGATCACCGCGACGATGTTGAGGACGGCCAGCAGGCGCAGGTACCAGACGGTGGCCGCGGCGGCGCGCTTGCGCAACCGGTCGTCGCCGCCCGGCGGGAGCGGGATGACGCGCCGGGGGTTGCGCTGGGCCGGGACCTGCGGGGAGCTCAGAGTCGACTGTCGAGCTGGCATGGTGACTGGTCACCTTGGGGGAGGGGGACGGGGCAACACTGACCCTACAGCTCGTAGGGTAGCGCGGGTGCGGGGATCCGCACAGCCGCAGCACAGGGTCTCATCCCGAGCGGCCCGCGCCGCGCCGGGCCGCCGCCAGCGTCCACGCCAGGTTGCCCACGGCCGCGCCGGCCGCCACCGCGGCGACGATGACCCCGCCGGTCGCGAGGCCGTCGCTGAACAGGTGGGGGCGGCGGTCGAGGCTGTGCAGCCCGAATCCGCACAGCTCGTAGACGCCGACGGCGGCGATGACGAGGCTGACGACCAGCAGGGCCAGCGTCGGCGCGAGGCTGCGTGCGCAGACGTCGGCCGTCCCGCTGGGTGCCGTTTCCGTGTCCTGCATGCGTCCCCCGATGAACAGACGAGTGGCCGTTGCCGGTTGGGAACCTACATTACGTAGGGTCCGACGGCGTCCATGTCGTGCGGCCCGCCGGGCGGCGCGGCGGACATATGTGTCGGGTGTCACTCCCGCGCGGATGCCCCGGGAGTGCCTTGTTGACGCGTCGGACCTCGCGCGCGGTTCCCTGCCGTCGTCGATGCCGTTCAGCCGGTGCCGGCACCGGTCTCGTTGTCGCTCTCGTTGCCGGCGGTCGTGGTGCGGCGGGCGTAGGCGCGGGCCGCCCGGGCGCGGTCGCCGCAGCGGGTGGAGCACCAGTGCCGGCGGCCGTGACGCAGCAGATAACGGTTGCACGGGGCGGAGCCGCAGGCGGTGAGGCGGTCGGCGTCGGGCCCGGTGAGCAGGTCGGCGGCGTCGGCGGCCAGGGCGGCCAGGGCGTGCTCGACGATCTGGGTGGTCGGGTGGGCGGCGGCCCGGTACAGCCCCTGGCCGGGGGCCCAGTGCAGCAGGGAGGCGGCGGGGGCGCGGGTGAGCGCCGCGTTGACGGCGTCCAGGGCGTCGGCGGGGGCGGGGCGGCCGTCGGCCCGGGAGGCGAGGAGCGCGCGGATCTGCTCGCGCAGGGAGCGCAGCCGGGTGGCGCACGTCTCCCGCAGGTCCGCGTCGGCCGGGGCGAGGGTGTGCGCCACCAGCCAGCGCTGGGCCGCGCCGGGGGTGTCCAGCAGGTCGACGCGCTGTCCGCCGGGCAGCGAGAGCACGCTGTTGACGAGGTCGAGTGCGGGGTACCGGTCGGCGCCGGGCGCGGGGGGCAGGGGGGTCCGGTCGCTCTCCGTCGTACGGCTCTCTGTCACGTGTCTCATGGTACGCCTTGCGCTGATCCGTGAGAAAGGACTAGCGTGTCTCACGGATGAACTTCCTCCTATCCGTGAGGTGAGACTGCCGTGGCCATATCTCCCGCCGACCCCGCCGAACCCGCCGAGCGCGTCCCCGTCCGTGTCCTCGGCGGTCCCACCGTCCTCGTCGAGTACGGCGGACTCCGCTTCCTCACCGATCCGACCTTCGACGGCCCCGGCGCCTACCCCTCGCCCGGCGCCCGGACCCTGGTCAAGACCGCCCCGCCCCTCACGACCCCCGCCGAACTCGGCCCCGTGGACGTCGTCCTGCTCTCCCACGACCAGCACGCCGACAACCTCGACCACTCCGGCCGGGCCCTGCTCGCCGCCACCCCGCGCACCCTCACCACCCCCGCCGCCGCGGACCGCCTCGGCGGCACCACCGAGCCGCTCACCCCCTGGCAGTCCGTCGAGCTGCCCCGCCCCGACGGCGGCACCGTCACTGTGACCGCCGCGCCCGCCCTGCACGGCCCCGAGGGCTCCGAGCCGATCGTCGGCGAGGTCACCGGCTTCCTGCTGACCTCCGCCGACCTGCCGAGCCTCTACGTCAGCGGCGACAACGCCTCCCTGGAGCTGGTCCAGGAGATCTCCGACCGGTACGGCCCCGTCGACACCGCCGTCCTCTTCGCCGGCGCTCCCCGGATGCCCGCCCTCGACGACGCCCTCCTCGTCCTCGACGGCACCGGAGCGGCGACCGCCGCCCGCCTCCTCGGCGCCCGCCGCGTGGTCCCGGCCCACTGCGACAGCTGGGCCCACTTCACGGAGACCCGCGAGGACCTGGTGCGCGCCTTCGAGAAGGAGGGCCTGGCGGACCTCCTGCAACTGGACTGACGGGCCCGGCCCGCACCGGGTCCGTCGTCCGCCTCGCGCGCCCCCCCGGCTGCCGTTCAGGCGGGTCGGCGCCGCAGGTGTACCGCGCCGTACCGGTCATCGGGGCCAGCGCCTCATCGCCTGCACGGCCGAGCCCGGCTCCCCTACCGACGCGGGCCTGCGCCTGCTCGCGGGCACGGCGAACCCACGCACCGGGGCACCGGCGGAACGGTCTGCGAACGGGCCGTGTAGCGGGCCGCCGCGGAGTTCCCGTCCGGCACCACCCGTACGGCGCCGGACACCGCCGTACGGCACCGGAGCCCGCCGGCCCCGCTGGAGCCCGGAGCGCGAATCGGCCACCACCGGCGCGCCCGGCGTCCACCGCGACGAGCCCCGTCGGCCTGAGCCGGTCAGCTCGTGTCGTCCGCGCGCCAGGTCATCGTCACCTTCAGGTGGGCCTCGCCCTCCGACTTGGCGATGACGGCGCCGAGTTCGGCGTTCAGCCGCATCCCGAACTCCAGGCTGACCTCGCCCGGCGGGCTGGGCATGTCCCGCAGCCGGCGCAGCGCGGACGCGGCCGCGTTCCGGATGCGGTCGACTCCCTCCTCGAAGGAGGCGGTGGCGTCGGCCACCGCGTTGCCCAGGCGGGAGACCTCGACGACCCCCGGTTCGTCCTCCGCCACCTCCACGACCAGGAAACCGTCGCCGTCCCGCGACGGGAACCGCAGCAACCGCGTCACGTCGTCCCCCTCCTGACGCCTGCTCGGGCGCCTGTTCCGAGCCAGGACCGGCCGCACGCTCTATGACCTGCGGCCGTCTTCCACTGGCGAGCCATTGCAGCCACCATGGAAGCGCACCCCGAGCCGCCGAACCACCACGTCAGGGGGAACCACGGTATGGCAGAGTCTGCGAAGGACTTCTGTTCCGACCTGCTCGATCTGTCCGGGATCTCTCTGGCGGAGCTGTACTCGAGTGACGATCCCGCGCTGCGACGCGCGTTGAGTCAGGTCGATGCCAAGGCGACGGCGGCTTCCGGGACGCTGATGGGCGAGAGTGACAGCGACGAGATGAGATACGCACGCGGCCGGCGCCCGGATCAGTGCGGGCGGTGACCGCTCGTCGGCTGGACGTCCACCGGGTGCCTCTGGAATCGCTCCGGGCCATGGCGGCGGGCGACGCGAGCGAGACCGACCTCCGTCTGCTGCGTTCCGCTCAGCGCAGTCAACTCCTGCTGGTGCTGCGCGCCTTGCTGGACCACGTCGACGAGGCCGCCGGGCGCACCCGGCGTCCCGGCGGCGTCCCCTCGGGCCGGCTCGCCTGGGAGCTGCTGTGCGCGGCCCAGGAGCGGGACGCCGGGGCGGTGGAGTCCGTGCTCGCCGACCCCACCGTCATGGCCTGGGCGCTGCGGCTGCTCAGGCGCCTGGGCGGACCCGCCGCCGGGACGCCGTCCACGGCCCCGCTGTGGGCGGAGCTGGGCCAGTTCCAGGCGCTGGCCGCGGCGGCCGCCCTGCGCTCCGGGCTGCCCTGCGCGCTCCGGGTGCCCGCCCACCGCGGCATGGTCTGGCTGCCCGGCGCGGGGATGGCGGGCCCGGTGGCGCGCCGCCGGTGGAGCGAGGCGGAGGTCCGGGTCGACGGGGAGGGGGCCGTCGTGCGGGGGGAGTCCGGGCAGGTGCCGCTGTCCCGTCTCCTGCCGGCGCCGGCGCCGGGGTGGCGTCCGCTGCGGGCGGTGCGTGGCCTCGCGTCCGGTGCCGACGACGGGCGGGGAGCGGGGCCGTGGCTGGACACGGTCAGCCCCTACCGGGACTTCGCCCGTTACCCGAGCGCTCCCGGGCGGACGGGCGAGGGCCGATTACGGCGGTGGGAGAGCCGTATCGCCGGCGCGTACACCCTGCTGGAGCGGGAGGCCCCGGCGGACGCCGCCGCGCTGCGTGCGCTCGTCCGGATGCTCGTTCCGGAGTCGCTGCGCACGGCGGAGGGCGGTGTGGTGGCCAGCGCCTCCTCGCTGGACGCCTTCGGCGCGGTCACGCTGTCGCTGCCGTACGACGAGACCCAGGCGGCGGCCGTCCTCGTCCACGAGACCCGCCACCAGCAGCTCAACGCGCTGCTGAGTCTGGTGCACCTGGTCCAGCCCGCCGAGGACGGGGCCGACGACGCGAAGGACTGGCGGCTCTACTACGCGCCGTGGCGTGCTGACCCCCGGCCCGTGCGGGGGCTGCTGCACGGCGTGTTCGCGTTCGCGGGGGTCGGGCGGTTCTGGCGGACGCACCGCGGGCACGTGACGGGGACGGAACGGGAGCGCGCCGACTTCGAGTTCGCGGTCCTGCGGGAGCAGGTGCGGGAGGCGGTCGCCGCGCTGGCGACCGACGACGCCCTGACCGAGGCGGGCCGGCTCTTCGTCGACGAGATCGCGCACCTCGTCGCGGCCTGGCAGGACGACGACGTGGCGGCGGGCCCGGGCGCCCTGGCCCGGCACTACTGCGCGCTGCGGCGCGCCCTGTGGCGGGCGCGGCACCTGGAGATACCCGGGCCCGCGGCCGAGCGGCTGGCCGCGGCGTGGACGGCCGGGAGGCCGGCGACCGCCCTGCCCCCCTCGGGGGTGCGTCCGCGTCCCGATCTGATCCGCCTCGACCTGTTCGGACCGCTGGCCCGGTTCCACCTGACGGCTCCGGGCCCCTTCGCTCGCCGGCGCGTGCGGGAGGAGGAGCGGGGGGACCTCGCGCTGCGCGCCGGGTGCGCCGCGGTCGCGGGAGACGCCGAGGCGGCGGCCCGCCGCTACGCGGAGTGGGGCGCGCGGGAGCCCGAGGAGCCCGAGGCGTGGCTCGGCGCGGTGCTGGCGCTGCCCGAGCACGCCCGAGGGGCGGGAGCCGCCCTGCTGCTGGACCGTCCCGAGGTGGTGGCCGGTGTCCGCCGGGCCGTGGCGGCCGCGGGGGGCGGCCGGCCCGCCCCGCTCGACCTCGCCGCCTGGCTGGCGGCGGCCGGCCCCCGCCCGCGGTGAGGGGGCTCCGGCCGGCTACAGCGTCAGCAGGTCGATGTCGGCGTTGGCCCGGAGCCCCTTCTCGGCGTCGAGCGTCGCCGGGTGCGACGGGCCCAGCAGGGTCCGGTACCGCTCCAGCGCCTCGGCGTACAGCCGCTCGCTCTCCTCGGTCCTGCGCAGCGCCTTCAGGTCGTAGCTCAGATTGAGCCGGACGGCCAGGTTGGCCGGGTGGTTCTCGCGCAGCCGCTCCGACTCCTCGTCCACGGCCTCGTCGAGGGCGTGCGCCTCCTGGGGCCGGCCGAGGGCGAAGTGGTCGCTGGCCAGGTTCATACGGGCCAGCAGCGCGCGGGGGTGTTCCGGGTCCAGGGTGCGGGTCAGGCCCTCGACCGATTCCTGGTCCAGTTCCAGCGCGGCCTCGGGCAGGCCCAGCAGGCGCAGGGTCACCGCGAGGTTCATGGCGATGGCGTAGCTGTGCGGGTGTTCCCGGCCGTACCGGGTGCGGTGCTGGTCCAGCACCTGCTGGCTCAGCGTGCGGGACTCCTGGAGTTTGCCGACCTGCCGCAGGTCGTTGGCGTGGCTGACCGCCATCAGCAGATAGTGCCGGCTGTCCTTGCCGAGGACGTCGGCGATCACGTCGAGGTAGCGGCGGGACAGGGCGTAGGCGCCCTCGTGGTCGCCCATCTTGCGCCGGGTGACGCAGCGGTTGCGGTTCACCAGCGCCGTGAAGGGGTGCTGCTCGCCGAGCCTGTCGGTGACCTCCTCGGCGAGCACTTCGTAGCCTTCGAGTGCTTCCTCGTACCGGCCGACCTCCTGCAGGTCGAGCAGGTAGGCCTCCCGTGTGGCCAGCGTGGAGAGGTTGTCCTCGCCGAGCACCTCGATCCTGCGCTGCCAGGTGTCGTAGTCCAGTTCCCGGGCCGTCTCCGTGGCACCCGCCAGACGCAGGCTGACCGCGTAGTTGTGCGCGGCGAGGAGGGTGGCCGGGTCGTCCCTGCCGAACTCCCGCAGGCTGGTCTCGTAGACCCGCTGGTCGGTCTCCCGGGCCTCTTCGAAGTGGCCGCGGTTGCGGTGGTGGATGGCCATGAAGCTCTGGGCCCGCAGGGTGTCCTCGTGTGCCTCGCCGAGGACCCTGCGGAACCGCTCGACCAGCCCGGACTGCAGGGTGTAGGCGCGCGGGAGGTCGACTCCCTGCTCGCGCAGTCCCTCGGCGATCTGCTGGTCGATGGCGAGGACCTCCTCGTGGTCCTCGCCCAGGCGCTCACGCCAGATGGCCGCCGCGCGTTCGCCCAGTTCCAGGGCTTCGGCGTGCTGGCCACGGGCGCGCAGGAACTGCACCTGGTTCAGGACGAGCCGGCGGACCCAGGGGTCCTCGCACTCCACCGCGTTGGAGGCCCGCAGATGGCTCAGCAGGGAGGAGTAGCGCTGCCAGTACGCGGCCCGCCGCGGGTTGCGGGGGTCGGCGTGGGACAGCAGCTGATGCGCCGCGTGCCGCATCACCGCCCGTTCCTGCGGGTTCATCTGCTCGATCAGTACGCGCTGCACCAGTCGGTGCATCTGCACCGTGTTCTGGCGGTGGTCGATGCGGGCCAGGGCGTACCGGCCGATCTCGCGCACCGCTCGGCCGAGTTTCACCGGGTCGTCCAGCGCGCCCTGCAGTTCCTGCGGCACCGAGATGCCGCGCACCGCCGAGAACAGGTCCCATTCGATGGGCTCGGGGGCGAAGAACGCGCAGACCTGCAGCAGCTGGAGGGCGTCGGGGCGGGTCTCCCGCAGTCTGCCCAGCGACACGTTCCAGGCGGCGGCCACCGAGTGGTTGTAGTCGCCGGGCGGGTCGGACTGCATGAGTTCGGTGAAGTTGCGCTCATACACCTCGAGGTACTGCTGCACCGGCATGCCCGTCTCGGCCAGCCAGACCGCGGCCTGCTCGACCGCCAGGGGCAGGTCGCCGAGCGCGGCGGCGAGGTGGTCGACGGAGTCGTCCGGGAGGTGCTGGCTGCGGCGGCGCAGCAGGGCGACGCTCTCCTCGCGGGCGAAGACGTCCACCTCCAGGGAGCGGACGTCGGTGGCCCACTGGGAGTTGCGCGAGGTCACCACGATGCGTCCCGGCCCGTCGACGGGGAAGTACTTGCGCACCTCCCGCGGGTTCTCCGCGTTGTCGAACACCAGCAGCCAGTCGCTGTACGGCTCACCCCGGCGCAGGGCGTCCAGGACGGCCGGTACGGCGCTCATCTCCGAGCCCGCCTGCAGGCCCATCTGGTCGCCCAGCTCGATGAGCGACTGGACGATCTGGTTCTCCTGCTCGGACGGGATCCACCAGATGAGCCGGTACTCGCGGCTGTGCCGGTAGACGTACTCGATGGCGATCTGGGACTTGCCCACACCGCCCATGCCGTGCAGGGCCTCCGGCAGGACCGCGGTGACGCCGCCGCGCAGCCGTTCCTGGAGCCGTTCGAGCAACGATTCCCGGCCCGTGAAGTTCCGGTTCCGTTGCGGGACGTTCCCCCAGATGCGGGGCGGGTCGTGCGGGCTTCGCGGACCCGTGGCAACGGGCAGACCGGCAGACACGGGGGTGCCTCCTTGTCGTGGGCGCGCAGGCACTGGCGCGGGGGAGGGGGCGGGCGGGGTGGGTGGGACGGCGGCGGGGGGCGGCGCCGTGGGTGAAGCCGCGGGGCGCGGGTAATGTAGCGCGTTCCCGGGCGGAATATTCAACTTTGACCCCTTTTCAGGGGATGTGTAGCCTGATGGCCGCCTGTGTTCAGGAGCGGGTGTCCCCCCGCCGGCCGCGGCGAGCTGCCTGGGCTGCCGGGCGCCGGTGCGCTGCAGCAGCCGGCCCAGATGGTTGGCGCGCGCGAGGTAGGGCCCCGACACCGCGCACAGCGCCGTGTACAGGTGGGCCACGAAGGGGCGGGTCTGTTCCGTCATCGGCGGGTCCACGGCATCGCCCTCCGACGCCACGAGCGCGCCGCCGCCCTCGCCCCACAGCGCTTCCAGCCGCGGGCCGAGATGGCGCTCGACCTGGCGCAGGGCGCGGATGGTCTCCGCCCGGGAGCCGAGGGCGAGCAGTTCCTCCCGTACGCCCTCCTGGAAGTCGTAGGACACGCGGTGGGCGTCCTCGGCGTCGGCCGTGTCGTCGC
Organism: Streptomyces sp. NPDC051133; assembly: GCF_040682635.1. Classification (NCBI taxonomy): domain Bacteria; kingdom Bacillati; phylum Actinomycetota; class Actinomycetes; order Kitasatosporales; family Streptomycetaceae; genus Streptomyces; species Streptomyces sp. NPDC051133. The sequence goes on along the minus strand of NZ_JBFBBK010000028.1, from coordinate 77,620 downwards.
TGCGGCGCACCAGGCCCAGCAGCATGATCTCGGCGAGGTTCCAGAACTGCGCGTCCGGCAGCGCCTGTTGGAGCAGGCGCATCACGGGGAGATTGAGCGGGGCCGCCGCGAGCCGCTGGGCGAGGACGTAGGCGGCGGGGGAGGCGGTGGCCCGGAAGCGGCGCACCACGGCCGCGGCGCGTTTGGCCCGCCGCACCGCGCTCGACTCGCCCCGGCCGGAGCCGTCCGTCTCACCGGCCGCCGGTTCGGCCACGAGATCGGCCAGTTCCTCGGCCACCGGACCGACCGCCACCGAGCGCAGGTCCCGGCCGGGAGCGGTCCACAGGGCCGCCAGCGCCTGCCACTCGCCGCCCGCCGCGGCCACCAGGCGGGCCCAGCGGCCCAGCGAGGTCGGCCGCAGCTCCACGACGGGCACCGGGATCGCGTCCCGGCCGGCCTCCGGGGCGGACTGCGGCTGCAGGCCCAGGGGGTCGGTGTGCGGGTGCTTGCCGTCGGCGTCGTAGGCACGGTTGGGCGCGGCGGGGGACGGGGCCCGTAACCGGGTGCGGACGACCGTGGGCAGGGTGAGGTCCCACAACTGCTGCGGCAGCAGGCTCAGTACGGCGACCGGCGAGAACCGGGCCAGCCGGTGCAGCGCCGCCGCGGCACGCCCCGTGCGCCAGGCGCCGTGGCCGCCGTCCGTGACCGCCAGCAGCAGCTGCCGCTCGCTCGACTGGATCCCGGCCGCCCGCAGGCCCGTCGAGGTGGCTTCGTCCAGGTCCCAGCGGACGAGCCGTACGGTGCGGAACGCCGCCGTCTGCTCCAGCAGCTCGGCCACCTGGCGCGTGGTGTGCGACCACAGCGCCATCGAGGGGCTCTCGTCCACCAGCAGCAGCAGATCCAGCCGGCGTTCCGGGAGCGACCGGCACACCGGCGTCCACACCCCCGCCAGCGCCGTCTGTTCGGCGGTCGCCTCCTCGTCCAGCTCGGCCTCGTGGGGCGAGTCGCGGAACAGCCGCAGCGGGCGCAGCGACCGGCCGAGCGCGAGGGCGTCGGCCAGCCGTGGCGACGCCGGCCAGCCGGCCTGCTCCGGCTCCGCCTCGCCGCCGGAGCCGGGGGCGCCCGGCCCCATTGCTCTCTCCGCCGGGAGCATGCCGAGCGAGGGGAGGACTTCGACCGTCTGCCGGCCTGTCGCGGGCGCGGAGTCGTCGGGCCGGCCGTCGGCCCGGCCGTCGTCCCGGCCGTCGGGCGGGGACGGGGTGCCGGGGTGGCCGCCGTCCTGTCCCTCGGGAGCCGTCCGGTCGTTTGGGCGGCTGCCGCCGTGCCCGTCGGGTGTGTCGCCGTCCCGCCTCCCGGGTGGCGTCGGGTCCTCCGGCCGGCCGCTGTCCTGTCCCGTGGGCCGTGGCCGCGCCTCGGGCCGGCGTCCGGCCCGCCGGGGCCGTTCGCCGCGCTGCAGGGCGGCCCGCCCCGGGACGTCGAACAGGGGTACGGCGGCGTCCTGGTACGCCGCCAGGTACAGGGCGTCCGCCAGCTCCGTCCAGGCCGGCAGGTCCTGGTCCGGGGCACGGCCGCGCCCTCCCTCCGGCGGGTCGGCCGGGGGAGGGGGTGCGGAGGACGCCGCGGTCATCCGGTCCTCGATTCCGTCCCCGCTCCGTCGAGCCGGTGCCACAGCGCGTCCACGAGGTGTTCCAGCGCTTCCTCGTCGTCACCGGGGAAGCGTCCCGAGGTCGCCAGGAACACCGCGTTGAGCAGCTGGTCCACCGCGAGGCCGCCCCGCTCCCGGCTGTTGCGCAGGAACCGGTCGATCAGGCCGTCGGCCCACGCGGCGCCCGGCGCTCCGGCCGCCGTCTCCCGCAGGTGGGCCATGACCATGTCCACGAGGAGCGGCCGGTCGGGGTCCGGCATCTGCAGCCGCAGGCAGCGGCGCAGGAAGGCCGGCGGGAACTCCCGCTCCCCGTTGGAGGTGATCACCACGACCGGGAACGCCCGGCACGTGACGACGCCGTCGACGATCTCGGCCGTCCCGCCCGGGTCGTCGGTCATCACGGTCACCCGGGGATGCAGCCGCCGGGCCCGCACCAGCTCGGCGATCGGGTACTGCCCCTCCTCGAACACGCTGAGCAGGTCGTTCGCCAGATCCTGGTCGCTCTTGTCGAGTTCGTCGACGAGCAGCACCCTGGGGGTCGCGTAGGGCAGCAACGCCGTTCCGAGCGGACCCAGTTGGAGGTAGTCGCCGACCCCGGGAAGCTGCTCCTCACCGGCCGCGCCGTCCGGGGGCGCTGCGGCACGGTCCGTCTGCTGCAGGGTGCGTAACGCCGCCGAGTCCTGCACCCGCCCGATCGCGTCGTACTCGTACAGCCCTCCGCGCAGCGTGGTGCGGCTGGTGATGTGCCAGCGCAGCACGCGGCCCAGCTTCAGCTCCCGGCTGATGCGGTAGGCGAGCGACGACTTCCCGGTCCCGGGACGCCCCGTGACGAGCAGCGGCCGGCGCAGCAGCAGGGCCGCGTTCACCATGTCGGCCTCTCGTCTGAGCTGCTCGGAGCCGCCCGACGACACCCCGACCCGCCCGAGCCTGCGCTCGATCTCCTCCTCGTCCGAGGGGGGCGGGGCCACGACCGGGCCACCGGTGAAGCGGCGCCAGGGCGGCGGGGGCGGCAGCAGGTCGGCGAGGCTGGTGTCGTACAGGGGCTGCCCCGTGCCCCGGTAGATCCACCACCGGTTGTCCGAGGCACTGCGTCCCGCACCGCCGGAGCCGTTCGCGCCCGCGGCGGCCGTGGCGCCGTCCCGGTCCGAGGCGACCGTGAGGCCGTGCGTGTCCGCGGCGGCCGTGGGGCCGCCCGCGGGCGAGTCTCCGGCCGGACGCGTCCCCCCGGACGCACCGTCCCCTGGAAGCATCTCGTCCTACCCTTCCCGCTGCGCGGAAGAATCCGCCGCCTCACCCCGTCCGCCCGGAAGGCGGTCGGGGTCGTCCCAGAGCAATGCCGCGTGGCGACCGAGCGTAGAGAAGCCACCCCCGTCAGGATCGCCGCCCCCGGCCGCTATGCGCAACGACCTGACTTCGTCAGGTAACCGGTGTATGCCCTTGCTCGAGGCCAGTTCCAGCAATTCGTTACGAAAGACTGGATCCACGCCCCCACGACGGTCCCAGATCACGATCGGCACGCCCGCCCGCAGCGACGCATCCAGCTCGTCCACCCCTGAGCTCACGTTCTCCTGGCTGCCGGGCGGTTCGCTCAGGACGACCATGACCGGGTGCGGTTCCGAAAGCAGACGGTCGGCGTGCGCGTCCGGGAACAAGTGGACCGGCCCCCGGCAACCGGGCTTCAGCGCGTCCCAGCGTCTGGCCCAGCGTCCATGCGTCGCCCTGCCTTCCACTCTTTCGAGACTGCGCAGGACGACGGGGTGGTCCTTGCCGAGGGTGGCGTCCGCGTTCCCGAAGCCCTCCTTCGCCCACGTCTCGACCGGCAGGTCCATCAGGTCGCGTGGCAGGACGAACTCCAGGGCGAGGTCGTCCTTGCACAGATAGGCCCACCCGGTCTCGGCGTCCTGCACCAGCGACTTCACCCGCTCGGGCAGCTCGGACACGTCGACCTCCAGGTCCCCGCCCTTCACCGGGTAGGGGTCCGGGCCGCCGCCGTTCTGGCACCAGTACGTCAACTGCCGTACGCCCTCGTGCTCGGAGTAGAACAGCGGACGCAGCCGGATCAGCAGCCAGGTGGACGGCGCCCAGACGCCGCTGCGGTCGATGCCCGGCAGCGGCACCGGCGGCGCGGGGCTGCGCACCGGGCCGAAGTCCTGCACCGGACGGCCGGGCGCGGGGTCGGTCTCCGCCCCGGCGGCCGCGGGCAGGGCGGTGGCCGTGCCGCTGTCGGCGGCGGCGACGAGCGGGTACGCCTGGGGGCAACTGCGCTGCTTGCCCGCCCAGTCGAGCAGGTCCTGCTGCTGTTGCCCCTTCGCGTAGCGGGCGAGGTGCTCGACCAGCAGGACGCAGGGCAGCGGCTCGCCGGGGCGGGCGTTGAGGGTCGCGGCGTGCAGCACCGCCGACCAGGGCTCCCCGCAGTGCGCGGGCATCGGATCGGGGCGGTCGCCCAGGGCCTCGCGGTAGACCCCGGCGATGTCGAGCACCTCCAGGCCGCCGAGAAGGGTCATCAGCCGCTCCCAGGTGCCGGCCGGGAAGAGCGGCACCTCGGCGAGGGCGATGGCGGTGCGCAGCCGCGCCATGTCGCGGGTCTCCCCCTCCAGCATCGAGACCACCCCGCCCAGCACCCGCAGGCCCTCCGGGTACGGCATGACGGCGCGCAGCAGGGACAGCAGCGCGAACCGCCGGCGGCTGGTCTCGGGCAGCGCGATCCGCGTGCCGAGCGCCCGGCCCACCTGGCGGGCGCACTCGTGCAGCAGCGCCGGCTCCTCGAAGCACGGGACGGCGTCCAGCGCGTCGAGCAGCACTTTGGGCGGCCCCCAGGACCCCGGGGAGACCGTCACGACGACCCGCCCCCCGGGGCGGCCGGCCACAGCCTGTCGAGGAGTTCGAGGGCGGACCGGGCGGGCCGCGACTCGTCGTCCAGCAGCCGCAGCGCCTCGACCAGGGCCTGCCTGCCGTGCGGGTGCTCGACGCAGGCCTGGACGACGAAGAAGAGCTGGAGCCGGGGCCGGGGATGGGTGCGGACGGTGCGCCGGATGCGGGCCGGCAGCAGGCCGCGCAGCGTGGCCGCGCCGTCGTCCTCGATCTGAGGGACGTTCAGCAGGGCGTCGGCCAGGGCGAACTGCTCCTGATCGGAGGGCAGCGCGGCCCACGGCTCCGCCGGGGGCGGCTGCGGCGGTCCTCCCGCCGGCGCTCCCGGCTCCGGTCCGTGTGCCGAAGTCCCCAGCGCGGGGGCCAGATCCGGCCACATGCGTGCCGCGGCCTCCAGGGGAAGCATCCAGGCCACCTTGGCCTGCTGGTCGGAGTACGCGGCGGTGAGCATGCCGACGACCCGGCGGGCCGCCGGATCCCACACGCCGGCCCCGCTGAATCCATGGCTGACCCGCACCCCGGTGGAGCCGAGCCCCTCCAGCTGGACCCAGTCCGGGTGCGGCCCCCCGCGGCCCACCAGCCGTGCGCGGGACCACAGCCCGTCGGGCGAACCCGCGGGATGGCCGTACATGGCCACCTCGCGCCGGTCCGGCTCCCCGCACGGCCCGAGCCGCGCCGCGGCCGTCCCGTCGGGCGGCGACCATGCCGTGCGCAGGACGGCGAGGTCGCCACCGGAGCCGCCGGCGAGCGGGCCCGGAAACCAGCCGTCCGGTACGACGGTCGCCTCACCGGCCGGCAGGTCCGGCCGGCCCGGCACGTCCACCAGAACGGGCCGCGCCGGGGCCCGGGCCGGATCGTCCTCGCCCGCACCGATGGCCGACGCCACGACGTGTGCGCAGGTCAACACCGTTCCGGGCCGCACCAGAATGCCGGCGCCCCGGAGCACCCCGCCCGCAGACAGGACGCGCACCCTCCCTAATGCCGACGCCTCCGTCGTGTCCCCGTTCCCCACCTGTCACGTCCCTTCCCCCGCATGGATCCGTCGACGGACGGCTCCACCGTTGACCCAGCGTACGAAGCGCATGCGCCTGGCGCACGGGCTGCGCGTATCCCGGAGCTTTACCGGATGCGGCACGCGTGAATCATCGGTGCGACCCCCGGCGCGCGGTGACACGAGGGGGCGCGCGCCCCGGAGCACGCCGGGAGGGGGACTCCGGGGCGGGGCGTACGGCGAGCCACCGCCGTCCCGGGCACGGGAAGCGCGGATGCCCGGCCGCGCCTAGCCTGAGGGCATGGACGGTGAACGAGGCGCCTGCCCCGTCTGCGGGCAGCCCGTGGAGGCGGCGGTCCGGCGGCACAAGACGCTCGGTGTGTGGGTGCCGGTACGGGGCGCCGGGCCGTGCCGGAATCCCGAGTGCAGGGCTTTCGCCCAGCCGGCCCGCCGGCGACCGGACGAGCGGCGTGCGGAGACGGACCGCACCCGGGACCGGCCCGGGGCCGAACCGGGCGACGGAACGGCGGGGACGCCCTGACCCTCTGCCGGGCCAGGGCGTCCCCGACTCGGAGTCAGGACGGCGGCTGCAGCACCGCGTCGACGACGTAGATGGTGGCGTTCGCGGCCTTGATGTTGCCGCAGACGATGTTCGCCTTGCCGTTGACCTTGAAGTCGGTGCCCGAGCCCGACGTGGTCAGCTTGCTGCCTTCCACCGTCGTGAAGGAGCCGTTGGAGAGCTGGTCCGGGGTGATCTGCTTGTCCACGACGTGGTAGGTCAGCACCTTCTTCAACTGCCCCTGATCGCCGAGCAGCGAAGTGAGCTGCGACGCGGTCACGTTCTGGAAGGCCTGCTGGTTGGGGGCGAAGACGGTGATGTCGGGCTTCCCGTCGAGCGTGTCGGTCAGCCTGGCCCTGACCACGGCCGAGACCAGCTGGCTGAGCTGCGGATAGGCGGACGCGGCCTCGACGACCTTGTCCTTGGCCGTGTCGGCCTTCTGGGCGAGCCCCGAACAGCCGGAACCGAAGGTCCCCGAGGGGCTGGGAGACGAGTCCTGTGCGTGGCTCTGGGACGCCAGACCGCCCAGCGCGAGCGGGACGGCGACCACAACCGCCGCGGCGGCCTTTGCTGTACGGATGCGGGTGGACCTCATCGCAATCTTCCTCCCGTGGAGGCGTGCACACTGCAGAGGTGTGCGGTGCGAAAGTCTTCGTTGCCGCTGGGCGGGGTGGGGCGGCTGCTGCGCCCGGCCTCGGGCCATCGTCACCCGGCCACTCAGCGAGCGTATCCAGCAGGTGCGGATGACCGCATCTCGAAGCGGGGCCGCGGGGGCGCGTGCGCGGCGCCTGCGGCATTCCCGGTCACGGGATCGGGCCTGGCCCGGTCCGGTGGTGCGAAGGGCCGATCCGAGTGCGTACGCGGCGGTCTGGAGGTCAGCAGGGCAGGCGGAGGGTGACGGCCGCTCCGGTCCCCGCCTCGCCGGCTCGGGCGGTGCCGCCGTGAGCGGTGGCCACCGCGTGCACGAAGGCCAGTCCCAGTCCGGATCCGTCGCTGGTGCGGCTGGCCTCGGCGCGGGCGAAGCGGTCGAACGCCCGCGGCAGGAAATCGGGTGAGAAGCCCGGACCTTCGTCCGTGACGCACACACTCAGCGCGCCCTCGTGCACGGTCGCCGCGACGCGGACGGCGCCCAGCCCGTGCCGCAGGGCGTTGTCGACGAGGTTGCTCACGGCCGGCCGCAGCCATCGCGCGTCGACGTCGACGGTCACGTGGGGGGTGTCGACGGTCAGGTCACGCCCGGCCCGCTCCGCGGCACGCCGATGAGGGGTGACGGCGGCGTCGAGGAGATCCGCGAGGGCCGCGGGCGCCCGGGTGAGCTGGCCGGCACTGCCGAGTTCCTCCAGGCCCAGTAGCGCGTTGGAGAGGTCGATCAGGCGCTGGACCTCGGCGTCCACGGAGCGCAGGGTCTCGGTGAGTTCGCCGGCGGAGCGCGGGCGGTGCAGGGCGACGTCGAGTTCGGCGCGCATCAGCGTGAGCGGGGTGCGCAGCTCGTGGCTGGCGTCCGCGACGAACCGGCGCTCGCGTTCGGCGGCTGCCTGAAGGCGGTCGAGCATGTGGTTGAGGGTGTGCCCGAGACGGGTGATCTCGTCGTCACGGTCGGCCGGCACGTCCAGGCGCAGGTTCTGCGTGCCGTCGGCGAGGGTGGCGGCACCACCGCGGTAGCGCTCGACGGGGCGCAGGGCGCCGCGGGCGGTGCGGTAGCCGACGTAGGAGGCGGCGATCAGGGTCAGTCCGGAGGCGATGACCAGCTGGGCGAGGAGTTCGCGCAGTGCTTCGTCGCGGTGGCCGCGCCGCACGGCGGCGATCACGGTCCGCCGGTGCCCGGCGGCTGTGACGCGATGGGCCTGCAGGCGCAGGGTGCCCGGGGTGATCGGCAGCAGGGAGCCGACGTCACGCCGGACCGTGGCGCCCCGCGCGACGGCGTCCCGTTCGGCCGCGGTGAGCAGCGCCCGGTGGCGGATGGCGTCGCTGGAGTCCAGCACCCGGCCGTGCGCGTCGAGGACCTGCCGCAGACTCCCGCTGGGGCCGGGTGGCAGCTGCGCCCCGTGGCGTACGGCGTGGTCGAGGCCGCGCTGATAGGCGGTCAGGTCGGCATCGAGCTGCTGGTCCAGGGCGGTCTTCACCCGCCAGTAGACGAAGCCCGCCGCTCCCGCGAGGACCAGGGACATGGTGAGGGCCACGGCCAGCACCAGTCGCGTGACCACGGGCAACCGCCTGAATCGCGGCAGCAGCCGGCCGTGCAGGCTCACGAAGCCGTCTCCAGCCGGTAGCCGCGCCCCCGCAGGGTGGTGATCGTCGTGCGGCCGAAAGCCCGGTCGACCTTGGCGCGCACCTTGGAGACATGCACGTCTATGGCGTTGCTGCGCAGGTCGGTCTCGCCGTCCCACACCTCCTCCAGCAGGCGCAGCCGCGAGACCACGCGGCCGGCGTTCTCCATCAGCACCCGCAGCACGGCGAACTCCCGCCGCGACAGTTCCAGTTCGGTGTCCGCTCGCCAGGCCCGCTGCTGCTCGGGTTCGAGGACGAGGTCCCCGACCCGGAGCCGGCCGGCCGGGTCGGGGCGGCGCCGGGATATCGCGCGCAACCTGGCCAGCAGCTCCTCCATGGCGAACGGCTTGACCACGTAGTCGTCGGCTCCCGCGTCCAGCCCGGCGACGCGCTCGCTGACGGCCCCGCGTGCGGTGAGCAGGACCACGTGCACGTCGATGCCCTCGCCGCGCAGGGCCCGGCACACCTCCACGCCGTTCATGCCGGGCAGCATCACGTCGAGGAGTACGGCGTCCAGCCGGGGGTCGCGGGCGGCGGCCAGCCCGGAGGGCCCGTCGTAGCGGCCCTCGGCGGTGTGTCCGGACTCGGTCAGGTAGCGGACGACCAGATCGGTCAGGCGGGTCTCGTCGTCGACGACCAGGCAGTGCATGCCGGGCAGGTTAACCGCTCGCCCGCCCCGGCCGGCCCGGCGGGAAGCCTTCATGGTCTGTTCATGTGACATCCCTACCGTCCTTCAGGTCGCGGCGCCCCGCGGTCCGCGACCGGTCCGCCGTCCGACGCGCCATGACGGAAAGGACAGCTCATGCACGCACTGATGCTCGCCGCCAAGGGCATCACCCACCACATCGCGGTCACCGACCTCACGGCCCGCGGCGGTCTCGACGTCATCGCCCTGCTGATCCTCGTCGGCGGGCTCTACCGCCGCCGTCCCAGCGCACCCGCGATGCCGCTGGTGCTGGCCGCGCTGAACATCGGTCTGTTCGCCGCGATGAGCACGATCAGCGCCGGCAAGTTCCCGGCCGGTGTCGGGTTCGGCCTGTTCGGCATCCTCTCCCTGGTCCGCCTGCGCAGCGCGGCCTTCACCCTTCGCGACGTCGCCTACACCTTCGTCACCCTCGTCATAGCCCTGTGCACGGGCCTGCCGCAGCGCCAGACGTGGCTCGTCGTCGCGCTGGACGTCGTGGTCCTGGTGGCGGTGCTCGTGGTCGACGACCCGCGGGCGTACGAACCTCCGGCCCGGACGGTGAAGCTCACCCTCGACCGGATCTACCCGGACCCCACCCTGATCGCCGAGGACGTGGCCTTCCGCTTCGGCCGGGCGCCGCTGTCCGTGGTCGTGGACGAGGTCGACTACGTCCGCGAGACCACCCGGGTCTCCGCCCGCTTCCCCGCCGGGCCGCAGGAACCCGCGCTCGACGCGGACGCCGAGCGACGTGAGCCGGTGACGGTGTCATGACCCCCGCCTCCTGCCTCGCGGCCGGCCTGGGCCTCGACGAGCTGCGCGGTGCGACGCTCACCGAGGTGGACGCGGCCGCGGCGCTCCAGCACCGGGTCGACCGCAAGTACCTGGTTCCGCTCGAGCGGGCTCGCCGTCTCATCGGCCGCCTCGCCGGAAGCCACCATGTTCTCGATCTCGGCGGGCGCCGTACGACGAGCTATCTCAGCACCTACTTCGACACCGCGCAGCTGGGCGCTTGGCGGGCCCACGTCCAACAGCGCCGCCGCCGGTGGAAGGTCCGCACCCGCCTGTACGCGGAGGACGGTCTGTGCCGGGTGGAGGTCAAGACCAAGGACGGCCGCGGCGCCACGGTGAAGCACGCCCTGAAGGTCGCGGCCGCCGAGTACGGCGAACTGACCGGACATGCGGCCGCGTTCGTCGACGAGGTGCTGGACCGGGCCCGTGTCCCCGTCACGGCCGGGGAACTGTCCGCCGCCGCCGAGGTCCGCTACGTCCGCGCGGCCCTCGCCGACCTCGACCACGGCAGCCGCATCACCTTCGACGGCGTCCTCAGCTGTCATCACGACGGCCGGACCGCCACGCTCGATCCCGGGCACGTCCTGATCGAGACCAAGGGCGGTGCCCAGCCCGCCCCCGTCGACCGGATGCTGCTCGGCATGGGCGTCCGGCCCGTCTCGCTCAGCAAGTACATCGTCGGCCAGTCCCTTCTCAGGCCGGGGCTGCCCGACAACGACGTACGCCGATTCTCCCGCGCCCACTTCACCACCGAAGCGAAGCCCGTACCGCTCCCCGAAAGGACCCGAGCCGCATGAACGTCCTGCGCGGCGTCAAATGGCCCTACGCGCTGATCGCGCTGCTCGCCGTCGCGGCCGTCGCCGTCGGCGCCCTGCGACCGCAATTCGTCACGGCCGGCACCTCCTCGAAGAAGAAGCCCGGCGCGACGGACAGGATCAGGCAGAGTCCGCCGCCCACGCTCTTCTCCGACGCCGAGATCGCCGCGATCGGCGGGAAGGTGGACGGCGAGCGCAAGAAGGCCGACGCTCTGTTCGCCCAGTGGAAGAAGGCGCACGGCACCACCCGCGACGACAAGGCGTTCGCCGCCTGGGCCGCCCGGCAGGTACCCGCCCCGCCCACCGCGGCCCGGCGCACGGCCGAACTCCGTCAGGACCAGCAGCTCGCCAAGGCGCGCACGGCGGCCGGGAAGAGGGCCGCCACCTGGCTGGAACTCCACGGCAAGAAGGACATCTGGAAGCTCTACCTCCACGACCAGCGTGAACTGGTCCCCGCTCAGCAGGGCAAGGCCGAGAAGGCGGAGCTCAAAGCCGCCCTGAAGATGGCCAAGGCCGTCAGCGACCAGGTCGCCGCCAAGGACGAGCAGCCGGCCCCCTACGTCCTCGACCCCGCCCTGCGCCCGGAGAAGCACGTCAAGCCCGGCGCCAAGGGGCCGTATTCCTACCCCTCCAGCCACGCCGCCCGGGCCGCCGCTGCCGTCACCTACCTCGGCTCCCTCTCCCCGCACCGGGCCGAGGACTACCACTGGATGCAGGACGAGGTCCTCTACTCCCGCCTCTACATGGCCGGTCACGTCACCAGCGACATCACCGCCGGCACCCTCCTCGGCGACCTGATCGGCGACTACGAACTCACGGTCAGCGGGCGTTGACGAACGCCGTCCGGCCCGGCGCCGTCCGCCGTGCGGATCTCATGCTGCGGCGGGACGGCGCCGTACGACGGTGAGGAACGGACCGAGGGCGAGGATGGCGCCGAGGACGGCGTAACCGTGGGTGAGGGTGGTGAGGGAGGCCACCGCAGCGACGAGCAGCGGGCCCCCCGCATCGCCGAGTTCGCGGCCGAGTTCGGCGGCACCCATGGTCTGGCCGAGCCGCTCGGCGGGAGTGTTCGAGGCCAGGGTGGCGAAGCCGAGCGGGGTGATCAGACCGGTCCCGGCACCGATCAGGGCGGCGCCGACGACGACGCCGGCCGGCCCGGGCAGCATGGCGCACCCCAGTCCGGCGGCGGCGAGCAGCAGCCCCGCCGCGATGCCCGTACGAGCCGTGAGCCGCCCGTGGTCCAGTGCCCGTCCCGCCTTCGGCTGGACGACGGCGGCGCAGGCGGCCAGCACGGACACGGCGGCGCCGGTGGCCACGGTGCCCAGACCGGCCGCCCGCCCGGACACCGGCAGGAAGCCGATCCCGACCGACAGGGCGGCGGCCGCCGCGGCCAGCGCCGACGTCGGTGCGAGGAACGCCGGATCGGCCAGCCGCCGGGCCAGATCCAGCACCGTCTGCCGGGCCTTGGGCAGCGGGGGTACGACCGGGACGGCGACCACGGCCCACACGGCGACCGCCGCACCGAGCACGGCCAGGACGGTGAACAGCAGCCGCAGGCCCCCGGCCCACACCAGCACCCCGCCCAGCAGCGGGCCCAGGGTGTAGCCGATCGACTTGTAGAAGCCGTAACTGCCGAAGATCCGACCGTGCGCGGCCGCCGGGTTGAGGCGGGCGACCAGCGCGGAGGCCGACGGCGAGAACGCGGAGGCCGCCATGCCCTGACCCAGCCGCGCCACCCACAGCCGGCCGGGGCTGTCCGCGACGGCGTACAGGGCGGACGCGGCGGCGAAGGCGACGAGCCCGCCGAGCAGCACAGGGCGGGCGCCGATGCGGTCGGCGAGGGTGCCGAAGACGGGCTTGAGCAGTACTTCGGCACCGTCGTACAGGGCGAGCAGACCGCCGAGCACGAGGAGTGAGGTGACCGCGCCCTTGGCGTGGCCGCCGAGGTTGGCGGCGATCCCGTGTGCACCGAATGCGGTGGTGAACCCGGCGGCGTACAGCGGCCGCATGTGGCGGGCCGGTGCCGCCTGCTCCGTCGGTGCCGTGTTCACTGTTCCGCCTCCGGGCCTGGTGCAGGGCGCCGAACACGTCGCGCGGTCAGGTCGGGGCGCCGGATCCGTGGCGGCTACGGTGACTGTTCCCCGTCCCCGGCACCTCGACCTCGGCTCAGGGCCAGACGAGGCAGTACGGCTGATGCCCCGCCTCATGCAGCCGATGCGAGAAGTCCTGCCACTCGTGCAGCAGCTGGTACACGTTGAACGCGTCCCGCGGGCCGCCCCGGTCCGGGACCGTCGACCAGATGAAGGCCGCCGCGCCGACCGCTTCCTCGCCGATGCCGCGCAGGGGGTCGACGACCGTCATGGGGAGTTTGACGACCGCGTAGTCGGGGTGCAGGACGACCAGTTCCAGGGGCGGCACCTTGTGCAGGGGGACGCCTTCGATGCCGGTCAGGACCATGGCCGCCATCGTCTCCGGCTTGATCTTGGTGAACATGCCGTTCATGCCCAGTTCGTCGCCGCCGAGTTCCTCGGGGCGCATCGAGATGGGGACGCGGGCCGCGGTCGCTCCGTCCGGCGCGCCGAAGTATTTGTATGTCACCCCCACCCGACCACCATTCCTGCTCCCCGCCCGGTCGCGGTCGTGCCGCTCGGACTCACCGGGTCCACCGTGTGTCTGACGTGCTTCGGTCGTTTCCTCCGCGTCGCGCCGGTGCCTTCCCCGCCGGGCACGTCGAGGACCCAGGTCATCAGTCCCCTCGCCCAGTCCGCCACCGCGATGCATATCTCCACCCGACTGCTTTTCTAGGACGCGTGGCCCCCGCCGCGCAACCCGATCATCGTGTCAGTGACCTCCCCCACGACCGCCCGCCGAAACGTGCGGTGGAACAACAGTCCACGGGGATCAGCCCGGCCCCTGATCATTACGTGCGTACGAGCTGTGTGTATCAGGTGTCAGTCTCGCAGATGGCGGATGACAACGCTTTGATCTTGAGGCGGGCCGCTGCCCGGCCGGGGGGCGGCCTACCCTGAGGAGGTCACCACGCAACCGGAGTCCGAGAAGTCGGAGAAGTCGCACACCATGAGTGCCCTGAGCGAAACGCCCTATCCCTACGACGCGCCCGCCTCCCAGGCGCTCTTCGACCGTGCCTCCGCCGTCACGCCCGGTGGTGTGAACTCGCCGGTGCGCGCCTTCCGCGCCGTCGGCGGCACGCCCCGGTTCATGGTGTCCGGCCGCGGGCCGTACCTCACGGACGCCGACGGGCGGGAGTACGTCGACCTCGTGTGTTCCTGGGGTCCGATGATCCTCGGGCACGCGCACCCCGAGGTCATCGCCGCCGTGCAGGAGGCCGTCGCGCGCGGTACGTCCTTCGGCACGCCCGGTGAGGGCGAGGTCGCGCTCGCCGAGGAGATCGTCGCCCGCGTCGAGCCCGTGGAGCAGGTGCGGCTCGTCAGCAGCGGCACCGAGGCGACCATGTCCGCGATCCGGCTCGCCCGTGGGTTCACCGGGCGGTCCAAGGTGATCAAGTTCGCCGGCTGCTACCACGGACACGTGGACGCGCTGCTCGCCGCCGCCGGCTCCGGGGTCGCCACCTTCGCGCTGCCCGACACGCCCGGGGTCACCGGTGCGCAGGCCGGCGACACGATCGTGCTGCCGTACAACGACCTGGAGGCCGTGCAGGAGGCCTTCCACCGGCACCCCGGTGAGATCGCGTGCGTGATCACCGAGGCCTCGCCGGGCAACATGGGCGTCGTCCCGCCGGACCCCGGCTTCAACCAGGGGCTGAAGGACGCCTGCCGGAAGAACGGCGCCCTCTACATCTCCGACGAGGTGATGACCGGGTTCCGCACCAGCCGAGCCGGATGGTTCGGGGTCGACGGGGTCACCCCGGACCTGATGACGTTCGGCAAGGTCATGGGCGGCGGGTTCCCCGCCGCGGCCTTCGGCGGGCGCGCCGACGTGATGGCGTACCTGGCTCCCGCCGGGCCCGTCTACCAGGCCGGCACGCTCTCCGGGAACCCGGTCGCCACCGCCGCCGGGCTCGCCCAGCTGCGGCTGCTCGACGACGCCGCGTACGACACCGTCGACGCCGTGTCGAGGCAGATCCAGTCCCTCGTCACGGAGGCGCTGAGCAAGGAGGGCGTGGCGCACCGGCTGCAGACCGCCTCCAACATGTTCTCCGTGTTCTTCACCGACCGGAAGGTGCGGAACTACGAGGACGCCAAGCGGCAGGAGTCCTTCCGCTTCACCGCGTTCTTCCACTCGCTGCTGTCGAACGGCGTCTACCTGCCGCCGTCGTCCTTCGAGTCCTGGTTCGTGTCCACGGCCCACGACGAGCGGGCCATCCAGACGATCGCCGACGCCCTTCCGGCGGCGGCCCGGGCGGCTGCGGAGGCCACCGCGTGAGCGACAACATCACGGGCAACGGCAGCGGCGGGAACGGCGACGTCACCGTCGTCCACCTCATGCGGCACGGCGAGGTCGAGAACCCGGACGGGATCCTGTACGGGCGGCTGCCCGGCTACCACCTGTCCGAGCTGGGCCGGAAGATGGCCGACCGGGTCGCCGAGCACCTCGCCTCGCGGGACGTCACCTACGTCTGCGCCTCACCGCTGGAGCGGGCGCAGGAGACGGCCACCCCGATCGCCAAGGCGCACGGCCTGGACCTGGACACCGACGGGCGCCTGATCGAAGCCGACAACGTCTTCCAGGGCAAGACCTTCGGTGTCGGCGACGGCGCGCTGCAGCGGCCCGAGAACTGGAAGCACCTCGTCAACCCGTTCAAGCCGTCCTGGGGCGAGCCGTACATCGACCAGGTCGTGCGGATGATGGGCGCGCTGAACGCGGCCAGGGACCGGGCGCGCGGGCACGAGGCGGTGCTGGTCAGCCATCAGCTGCCGATCTGGATCGTGCGGTCGTACGTCGAGCGGCGGCGGCTGTGGCACGACCCGCGCAAGCGGCAGTGCACCCTCGCCTCCCTGACGACCTTCACCTACCAGGGTGACAAGATCGTCTCCGTGGGATACGGCGAGCCCGCCATCGATCTCGTCCCGGCTCACCTGCGTGCCGGTGCCAAGCCCCAGAAGGGCAAGGGCACGGCCCAGGGGAAGGCGTTCGGGGCCTGAACGGCCCGAGGGGCCCTGAAGTCCCCGACCGCCCCTGCACCTGCTGTTGCTGACGGTCCGTTTGAAGTGACTTAGCGCGCTTTTGCGGTACCCGTTACTAAAACCATACAAATCTGAGGAACCTCCCCGATCGTCGCGCCCTCTGACTGGGTGACACCAGCAGGCGCGATGAATCGGGGATTTCCATGCGCACCGTCTCCCGGACCCTTTCCCGCCGGGGAATGCTCGGCCTCGGCGCGGGCGCGGCGGCCGCCGCCACTCTCGCCGGCTGCGGCAGTCACACGACTTCGGACGGCGCCGGGCACGCGAACGGTTCCGGCACCGGCAAGGACGGCAAGAACCGCACGCAGCAGCCGGCCCGTCCCCTCGGAGACGGCTCCACCTCCTTCACCGGCAGGCAGCCGCACCAGCCCGCCCGGCCCGAGCCGCTGGAACCGGGGCAGACCCCGCCGCAGTTCGTCATCTTCTCCTGGGACGGCGCCGGCGAGGTCGGCAACGGTCTCTTCCCGCGCTTCCTGGACCTCGCCAAGCAGCACGGCGCGAGCATGACCTTCTTCCTCTCGGGGCTGTACCTGCTGCCCGAGTCCAAGAAGCGGCTCTACGCCCCGCCGAACAACCCCGTCGGCGCCTCCGACATCGGCTACCTCACCGACGAGCACGTCAAGGCGACGCTCACCAACGTCCACCGCGCCTGGCTCGAGGGCCACGAGATCGGCACCCACTTCAACGGCCACTTCTGCGCCGGCCACGGCACGGTGGCCAACTGGACGCCGCAGCAGTGGCTCAGCGAGATCGAGCAGGCCAAGAAGTTCGTGAAGGAGTGGCGGACCAACACCGGCTGGACCGACCTGCCGTCGCTGCCCTTCGACTACGACAAGGAGCTGGTCGGCGGCCGTACGCCCTGTCTGCTCGGCCAGAACCAGCTGCTGCCCACCGCCCGGAAGCTGGGCTGGCGCTACGACGCCTCCTCGCCGGGCGGCCGTCAGGTGTGGCCGGTCAAGCGGCTCGGCATCTGGGACCTGCCCCTGCAGCAGATACCGTTCCCCGGGCGCTCCTTCGAGGTCCTCTCGATGGACTACAACATGCTCGCCAACCAGTCCGTGAACTCCACCAAGGCGCCCGCGTACAACTACCCGGGCTGGCGCAAGCAGTCCGCGCAGGCGTACATAGCGGGCTTCCAGCGGGCATACGAGACAAACCGGGCGCCGTTCTTCGTCGGCAACCACTTCGAGCAGTGGAACGGCGGCATCTACATGGACTCCGTCGAGGAGGCCTTCAAGCACATCGCGCGCGAGAAGGAGAAGGGTGCCGATGTGCGGCTCGTCTCCTTCCGGCAGTTCGTGGACTGGATGGACGTGCAGAAGCCCGAGGTGCTCGCCAGGCTGCGCACGCTGGAGGTCGGGCAGCGGCCGGCCGGCGGCTGGAAGGAGTTCCTGCGGGGCACCAAGTCCGCCTCCTCGAACGCCACCTGAGGCCGCCCGGGGTGAATCGCCCGAAATGCCCCGTGTAAATACGCCCTGAAATGCGGTTTTCCGCCCGGCAGGGGGGTGCGCGAGATCGCCGGAACAGGCATGCGAAACTTTTCACATGAGTACCCGTAGCCGCGCCGTCCTGCTCAGCGCCGTGGCCGCTGTCGCGGCCCTGTCCCTGTCCGCGTGCGGCAAGGGCGGCACCTCCGGCGGCGGTGGCAACACCAACTTCGTCACCGGCCACAACGGCATCGACACCGCCCCCGCGGGCGAGCGCGCCGCGGCCCCGGACCTGTCCGGGAGGACCATCGACGGCAAGACCCTGGACGTCGCCGACTACAAGGGCCAGGTCGTCGTCGTCAACGTCTGGGGCTCGTGGTGCGGGCCGTGCCGCGAGGAGGCGCAGTACTTCTCCAAGGTGTCGAAGCAGTACCAGGGCAAGGGCGTGCAGTTCGTCGGCATCAACACCCGGGACACCAGCACCACCCCGGCGCTCGCCTTCGAGAAGGAGCACGGGATCGCCTACCCGAGCCTGTACGACCCGACCGGCAAGCTGATGCTCCGCTTCGAGAAGGGCACCCTCAACCCGCAGCTGATCCCCTCCACGCTCGTCATCGACAAGCACGGGAAGGTCGCCGCGCGGGCCCTGGAGGCGCTCGACGACACCAGCCTGCTGAAGATGCTCAAGCCGGTCGTCGCGGAGAAGTGACGTGAGCGCGATGCTGACGCTGGCGGTCGGCCAGAACCAGACCGTGCTCCACGGCGCCCTCCTCGTGGCCGCGCCGATCGCCCTCATGGGCGGGCTCGTCTCCTTCTTCTCGCCCTGCGTCCTGCCGCTCGTCCCCGGCTACCTGTCCTACGTCACCGGGGTCGCCGGCACGGACCTGGGCGAGGCCAGACGCGGACGGATGGTGGCCGGGGCCTCCCTGTTCGTGCTCGGCTTCAGCGCCGTGTTCATCTCCACCGGAGCGCTGTTCGGCTCCTTCGGCTGGACCCTGCAGGAATACAAGGACACGCTGTCCAAGGTGCTCGGCGTGTTCATGATCCTCATGGGTGTCTTCTTCATGGGGCTGATGCCCTGGTTCACCCAGCGCGAGTTCCGCTTCCACAAGCGGCCGACGACCGGCCTGGTGGGCGCACCGATAGTGGGAGCGCTGTTCGGGATCGGCTGGACCCCGTGCCTGGGCCCGACCCTGTCGTCGGTGAACCTGCTCGCCATGCGCGAGTCCAGCGCCGCGCGCGGCGCCCTGCTGATGGTCGTCTACTGCATCGGGCTCGGCCTGCCCTTCGTGCTCGCCGCCGTGGCCTTCCGCAAGGCGCTCGGCGCCTTCGCCTGGGTGAAGCGCCACTACGTCTGGGTGATGCGCATCGGCGGGACGATGATGATCGTGACCGGTGTGCTGCTGCTGACCGGCGCCTGGGACAGTCTGGTGCAGCAGATGCAGACCTGGTCCGGCGGCTTCGATGTGGGGATCTGACCGATGAGCAAGACCGAAACCGACAAGAGCCAGGACCAGGAGGATCTCGGCGCGGCCGGCTCCCAGCTGTCCACCGCGCCCCGGGACGAGGTCTCCTCCGTCCCCGGCCTCGGCGTGATCGGCTGGGTCCGCTGGTTCTGGCGGCAGCTGACCTCGATGCGGGTCGCGCTGCTGCTGCTCCTGCTGCTCTCGCTCGGCGCGATCCCCGGCTCGCTGATCCCGCAGACCGGCGCCGACCTCAACAAGGTCGACGAGTTCCGCAAGGCCCACAAGACGCTCGCGCCGGTCTACGACAAGCTCGGCCTGTTCCACGTGTACAGCTCGGTGTGGTTCTCCGCGATCTACATCCTGCTGTTCGTCTCCCTCATCGGCTGCATCGTCCCGCGCACCTGGCAGTTCGTCGGCCAGCTGCGCGGCCGGCCGCCGGGCGCGCCCAAGCGGCTGACCCGGCTGCCCGCGTACACCACCTGGCGCACCACGGCCGGCCCGGAGGAGGTCCGCGAGGCCGCGCTCGCCCTGCTGAAGAAGCGCCGCTTCCGCGCCCACGTCGCCGGTGACGCCGTCGCCGCCGAGAAGGGCTACCTGCGCGAGGTCGGCAACCTGGCCTTCCACATCGCGCTGATCGTGCTCCTCGTCGCCTTCGCCTCCGGCCAGATGTACAAGTCGGACGGCACCAAGCTGATGGTCGAGGGCGACGGCTTCTCCAACACGCTGCTCATGTACGACGACTTCAAGTCCGGCAGCATGTTCCAGAACGACGACCTCGTGCCGTTCAGCTTCGACCTCAAGGACTTCAAGGCCACCTACGAGGTCAACGGCCCGAACAAGGGCACCCCGCGCACCTTCGAGGCGAAGATCAAGTACAGCAAGGGCGCGTACGGCAAGCAGCGGGCGGCCACCGTCCAGGTCAACCAGCCGCTGAAGATCGACGACGCCAAGGTCTACCTCGTCAGCCACGGCTACGCCCCCGTCATCACCGTGCGCGACGGCAAGGGCACGGTCGTCTACCACGACGCCGTGCCGCTGCTCCCGCTCGACGGCAACGAGACGTCGAACGGCGTGATCAAGGTGATGGACGGCTACCGCGACGGGCAGGGCAAGAAGGACCAGCTCGGCTTCCAGGCCTTCTTCGTGCCGACCTTCGACCCGAAGAGCGGCACGATGCTCTCGCAGTTCCCGGCGCTGGTGAACCCGCTGCTCGCGGTGAACGCCTACCACGGCGACCTCGGCGTCGACACGAGCAGCCAGAACGTGTACCAGCTGGACAAGACGCACATGAAGGCGTTCAAGGACAGCAAGGGCCAGCTGCTGAAGAAGCTGCTCCAGCCGGGCGACACCCTGACGCTGCCGAACGGCGCCGGGTCCATCACCTTCGAGAAGGACATCAAGGAATGGGCCGGTTTCGAGATCGTCCAGGAGCCGGGCAGCGGCTGGGCGCTCGGCGGCGCCGTCGCGGCGATCTTCGGTCTCGCCGGGTCCCTGTTCATCCAGCGCCGCCGCGTGTGGGTGCGGGCGGTGCGCGGTGCCGACGGCGTGACGGTGGTCGAGATGGCCGGGCTCGGCCGCAGCGAGTCCGCCAAGGTGCCCGAGGAACTGGGCCGGCTCGCCGGAACCCTCTACGACCAGGCGCCGGGGGCACCCGAACCCGACGACGACTCCACCGAATCTCCCGTCGTACCTGCCGAAGGGGCTGAGAAGTGACTCTCGCCGCCGCAACCAACGAACACCTGGCGAGCATCAGCAACACGCTGATCTACTCGTCGATGGCCGTCTACACCCTGGCCTTCTTCGCCTACATCGCGGAGTGGCTCTTCGGCAGCCGCAGCAAGGTGGCCCGTACGGCCGCCGCGCTCACGGCGGAGGCCGGGGCCGCCAAGGGCCCGGCCGTCACCGTCAAGCAGGCCGGCGGGGGCACCGCCGTGCTGGAGCGGCCGAAGGTCGTGGTGCGGTCGGCGTCCGGCGCCCGGGACGTGCCGGACGGCCCCGGCGCGCACGGCGGTGACGTCCAGGGCGACCTCTACGGCCGCATCGCCGTCTCGCTCACCGTGCTCGCCTTCCTGGTGGAGTTGTGCGGGGTCGTGGCCCGCGCGGCCTCCGTGCAGCGGGCGCCGTGGGGCAACATGTACGAGTTCAACATCACCTTCTCCACGGTGGCCGTCGGCGTGTACCTCGGGCTGCTGGCGCTGAGGAAGAACGTGCGCTGGCTCGGGCTGTTCCTGATCACCACGGTCCTCCTCGACCTGGGTCTCGCCGTCACCGTCCTGTACACCGCGAGCGACCAGCTGGTTCCCGCGCTGCACTCGTACTGGCTGTACATCCACGTCTCCACCGCGATCTTCTGCGGCGCGGTGTTCTACGTCGGCGCGGTCGCCACGATCCTGTACCTGTTCAAGGACTCGTACGAGAACAAGCTGCAGACCGGCGGCAAGCCCGGTGCCTTCGCGACCTCGGTGCTGGAGCGGCTGCCCGCCTCGGCCTCCCTGGACAAGTTCGCCTACCGGGTCAACGCGGCCGTCTTCCCGCTGTGGACGTTCACGATCATCGCGGGCGCGATCTGGGCGGGCGACGCCTGGGGCCGCTACTGGAACTGGGACCCGAAGGAGACCTGGTCCTTCATCACCTGGGTCGCCTACGCCTGCTACCTGCACGCGCGCGCGACGGCCGGCTGGAAGGGCCGCAAGGCCGCCTACCTGGCGATGATCGCGTTCGGCTGCTGGCTGTTCAACTACTACGGCGTCAACATCTTCGTCACCGGCAAGCACTCCTACGCGGGCGTCTGAGCCGGGGGTCGCCCACACTGGTGTCATGAGCGGTTCCATCGCACAGGGCATCAGTCAGACCCACGGGAACACGCACATCCTCCACTTCGTGGTGCGGGTCCCGAGGCACATGGAGGACGTCTGGCCGGCGGTGGCCACCCCCGAGGGTCTCGGGGTGTGGTGCACCGCCGTCGGCGTACTGGAGCCCCGGCTCGGCGGCGCGGTCGCCCTCGGTGACCTGGGCAGCGGCCAGGTCACCGCGTGGGACGTGGACCGGGTCGCGGAGTACACGGTCGAAGGCGGCGGCCGGATCCGGTTCCACCTGGAGCGGGACGGCGAGGACGGCAGCGTGCTGCGGTTCACGCACGAGTTCCAGGGCGAGGCGGAGTCGGAGCAGGGCTGGCGCACCAGGTTCGAGCGCCTGATCGAGGTCCTGGAGTCGGGGGAGCCCCTGACCGGGCAGGAGCCCGCGGGGCCCGCCTCCGGCGCCGGCGGCCCGGAGCCCGTCGAGCCCCTCCCGGGCCAGCTCACCTAGGCCGGCGCACCTGGGCCGGCCGCCTAGGACGGCGGCAGGCACTCCTTGCCCGGTGGCTTCCCCTCCGGCCAGGCGATCCGGACGAAGCGCGAGCCGCCCTGCGGGGTCAGCTCCACGATCGGCACGGCCTTGTCGTACGGGTTGCCGTGCACGTCCAGGCAGATCCAGCCGCTCGCCCCGTCCACCCGCAGTGAGCCCTTGACCTGCGGCCACTGCAGTCCGACGTCCGCGAGCGCCGGGGTCTTCCGCCCGTCGGGCACCGCCTCGCGGATGCCGTGCACCGCCAGGCGCAGGGTGTCGTAGCCGATGATCAGCTGTCCGTCGTCCAGGGCGGCCGGCCCGACCGGGCCCACCGGCCCCCGCGCGGCCGCCGTCAGCAGCCGGCTCAGCGCCTGGAAGTCCGCGGCCGAGCCCCCCGTCCGCGCCGGATCCCGGGTGAACGCGTCCGGGTGGGCGAGCGAGGTGTAGCGCACGGACAGGTCGTGCCGCAGGGCGCTGCGGTCGAGCTCCTTCTCGTGGGTCAGGTAGGAGGCCTCGTCGCCGGTCAGCACGGTGAACCTGCGGTCCTGGCAGCCGCGCCCGCCGAGCGCGTTGATGAACTGCCGCAGCTGGGTGTGCCGGCCCGCGAACAGGATGGTGTCGGTCTCCCGGGAGGTGTCGCACACCAGGTGGGTGATCTGCCGGAAGGTGTTCGCGGTCGTTCCCTCCTGGCTGCGGTCGGCGGGCGGGGTGAAGGGCTGCGGCTCGTACGGCGAGCCCTTGATCAGCGCCGCGAACGACTCCTGGAGCGTGCGCGTGTACGGGTCGCCGGGCTTGTCGTACACCAGCAGGGCCTTGCCCGCGCTCACCTTGGCGAAGGAGGCCAGCGCGCGGGCCTCGTCGGTGTTGGTCGGCGAGACCCGGGCGAGCCCCGGGTAGGGGTCCGTGCCGTGCAGGCCGTTGGCGAGGTCGTCGGCGGTGATGGAGGAGCCGATCACCGGGATGTGGCGGCCGGTGAGCGCCTGGACGGCCTTCTTGTTGTTGTCGGTGCTCTGCCCGATGCCCGCCACCGCGCGCAGCCGGTCCGCGCTCGTCGTCATCGCGGTCAGCCGGTCCACGGTCTGCCGCCAGTGGTCGCCGGTCGCGCCCGGGTTGGCGAGCACCAGCCGGATCTGCGGCGACTCCCCGTTGGCGTCGTGGTTGGCCTGGTACTGGGCCAGATAGGCGCCCTGCAGCTGGTGCTGGATGTCGTTCAGGTTGGTCGGGGTGGTGGAGGTGTACGGCAGCATCAGCGCCACCGTCACATAGCTGCCCGGCTTCAGGCGGTCGTTCTCCCGGCCGATCGCCCGGACCGTGTCGCGCAGCTGGGGCTGCCCGAAGTCGTACGGGCCGGTCGCCACGCCCACGCACTCGCTGCTGCCCTGCGGCCGCGACACCCCGGGCGCGCACGAGCGGTCGTCGTGCGTCAGGGCCCGTACCGCGACCACCAGCCCGGCCACCACGGCCGCCGCCACCAGCAGGGACAGATACCGGCGCAGCGGGATCTCCCACACGTGCTCGCGCACCCACGTCCCCGCACCCCTGCGCGCCATCACGCCTCCCCGGTCCGGTCGTCGTCCGCGCCGTCGTCCGCGTCCTCCGGGCCGGCCGGCGGGCGCCCGGCGAGCGCCGCCGCCGGCCAGTCCCGGGAGGCCGCCCACAGCAGCGCGTTGCCCGCCGGCCGCAGGTTGGACAGCTGCTCCAGCTCGAAGCGGACCCGGTCGCAGACCGTCGGGTCGGGCAGCACCAGCGGATCCGTCAGCAGCCACACCGCGTGCAGCAGTCGCCGTATCCGCAGGTGGAGCACGGTGTCCGCGCCCTCCGGCACCGGGTGCCCGGCGTCGTCACGGCCCAGCGCGACGGCCGTCCGCCCGTCGCCGCGGCCGGTGAAGTCACGGCCCTCGGCGTCGTGCGCGTGGAAGTACGGCGCCGAGGCGACGAACCGCAGGGTGCGCAGCCAGATACGGGTGTCCGTGGTGAGGAAGGTGTCCCGGAGGTGGGCGACCGCCGCCCCGGTGACGCCGAGGGCGAGTTCGTGGTGCAGCCGGTAGCGGGCATCCTCGGGGGCCGGGTAGTGGGCGGCCAGCGTCTCGTGCGCGGTACGCCACGACGCGTGGTCGGTGTCGCGCAGGTGCAGCCGGAGCAGCAGCAGGGTGCGTACGAACGGGTCGCCGACGAACTGCCCCGGCACCGCGGGCAGTCCCTCCTCGACGAGCTGCGACTCCAGGGCCCGTACGCTCGCCGGTCCGAAGGTGTCCGGGAGCAGCTGCGCGGCGAGCGCACAGGCCGAGCCGTGGTCGTGCGCGGCGGCCAGCACGGTCAGCTCGTCCAGCCGCTCGGCCGGCACCAGCCGGTCCAGCAGCGCCTGGTAGGCGGGCAGTTCGGGCAGGTCCTCGGCGGGCCGTATCCGCGCGGTGAGCAGCTCGCCCAGCGAGGAGACCCCGGGCAGGTGCTGCGCGGCCGACTCGGCGAGCAGCTCGACGCCCAGCGGGTTGCCGCCGGTCAGCCGGTGGGCGGCGGGCGGCAGCGGGGGCGGTACGGCGGTGTCCGCGCACACCGCGCCGACGATGTGCAGGGTGTCGTCCGGGCTCAGTGGCGGCAGCGCGACCACCAGCGCCCTGGAGGACGGGGTCGCGTCCGGCGCCCAGTCGGTGCGCCGGGCCACCTCGGGCAGCTCCCGCCGCACCGCGCTGCGCAGCTCGTCGCGCGCCTCGCCGCGCCGGGCCGCGACGAACGCGACCTGGTCGGCCAGGCCCTCGGCCCGGTCGCGCAGCACCGCCGCCACCAGTCCCGGGCCTGGCGCGGACTGCGCGTTGTCGACCAGCACCAGGGGCCGGCCGAGCCGCTGCATCCGGGGCAGCACCCCCGCGTACGCCTCCGTCAGGTCGGCCAGCAGCGCCCGCACCAGGTACCGCTCGGCGTGCTCCCGGGAGCTGCCGCCCGCCCGGAAGTGCCCGGACAGCAGGATCAGCCCGCGCTGCGCGTGCCCGCCCGCGTTGGGGTACGTCCGGTACCACACCGACGCCTTCTGGTGCCGGCGGCTGGAGAATCCCTCGGCGATCGACTCCAGGGTCGCCTCGATGGCGCCCGACACCAGCGGTCCGGTGCCGGTGGCGGCGGCGACCACCTTGGCCGCCACCTTCCCCGCCCAGCGCCCGGCGAGCCCGCTGATCCACGACCCGCTCTCGTTCAGCAGCAGGATCCGCTCGACCTCCCGGCGGATCCGCTCCGAGTCGGCGTCGCCCCAGCCGCCCGCGGCCACCGCGACCAGGCCGGACATCAGCCGCGGGAAGGTGATCCGGCCGGCTCCGGTCACCGGTTCCGCGAGCCGCTCGGCGATCATCAGCAGCGCCTGC
Organism: Streptomyces sp. NPDC051133; assembly: GCF_040682635.1. NCBI lineage: Bacteria > Bacillati > Actinomycetota > Actinomycetes > Kitasatosporales > Streptomycetaceae > Streptomyces > Streptomyces sp. NPDC051133. Next base: position 52,283 of record NZ_JBFBBK010000028.1, on the reverse strand, counting down.
GCGAGGGGGGACCACGACTCGGCGGGCCGGTCCGGGGGCGGCCCGGCGAGCTGCCGCTCCGCGCAGTCGATCAGCGCGACCGGGGTGTGTCCCCGGTAGGCGTCGAGCAGCTCGGCGAGGACGGCGCTCTTGCCCAGCCCCCGGGCCCCGGTCAGCAGCACGAACGGCGGCTCGTGCGGGTGCTCGTAGGGATGGGCGCGGTGGTGGTGGGGGCGCAGGCCGATGAGCCGCGGCGCGAGACCGGCCGGATCGGCGTCGAACAGTGCCCCGCGCCCGTGCAACCGTCTGTGCACCGCATCGCCCCCCTCAACAGCAGTGTAAGAAGGGCGAGTTGATTCGGGCCAGGGTCGGTGATGTCCGTTGGGTTACGAATTCTGCGGGGCCGCGTTCCGCATGCGGCGGCCCGTCAGCAGACCGCCGGGAGGCTGCCGTGGGCCACCGAGGCGATCCGGTCCCGCAGCCGTTCGACGTACAGCCGCATGGTCTTCGCCGCCGCGTCCGTGTCCGGGTGACGGCTCGCCAGCCACAGCCCCTCGTGCATCCGGTTCACCCACACGCACACCTGGTCGCCGTACGACACCCGCAGCAGCGCGTGCGCCCGCAGCTCGGCCCAGCGCTCGGCGCCGGGGATGTCCCGGGTGTCGACGTACGACACGATCGAGTACAGGTCGGGCGAGGTCGGCCGGAACTCCGCGCCCAGCAGCCGCAGCACCCGGGCCAGCGGCATCCGGGCCAGCGACCGGTTGGCCTGCAGCTCGGCGCGCACCGCCCGCAGGGCGTCCCGGAAACCGGGGGCGCGGTCCACGGGCACCTCGATCGGGGCGCCGCCCACGTACCAGCCCACCGACTCGCTCCAGCGCGACTTCACCCGGGTGTGGAACGGCACCACCGTCCGGTACACGGGCTGCCCGCCGAGCTCGTGGACGATGAGCCCGGTCGCGGCCAGCAGCCCGACCAGGCTGCCGCCGTACGGCCTGCAGTACGCCTCGAACGCGGCGGCCTCCGCCGCGTCCGCGAGCGGCTCGCACAACATCCGCTGCGGGGGCAGCGGGCCGCCCGGCGGGAGCCCCAGGTCGACGGGGAAGCCGGGCAGGGTGCCGTCGCAGCGCCGGATGAACTCCCGCCAGCGGGCGACGATCTCGTGCCCGCTGTCGATGCCGTCCGCGTCCGCCCGCTCGATCTCGCAGAAGTCGACGTAACTGGCGGCCGGGGTACGGGAGTCGGCCGGGCGCCCGGCGAGGCCGGCCGCGTACAGCTCGTGCACCTCGGCGGCGATCCGGTGCACGGAGTAGGCGTCGACGTTGCTGTGGTCGAACGCCAGGTACACGCTGGCGCCGTCGTCCCGGACGACCGCCGTGTAGATGAGGTTGGGCCAGCGCAGGGCGTCCGCGACGGCGTCGAAGCGGTCCTGCAGGTGCCGGACGAGCGCGTCGGCGTCGGGGAAGTCGCCGACCACCTCCCGGCGCAGGGACACGTCGGCGGGGTCCAGCGTGAAGCGGCGCAGTTCGTCGCCCGAGGCGCCCGCCCAGCGGAAGCCGCTGCGCAGCGTCTCGTGCCGCACGGTCCAGGCGCGCAGCGCCTCCTGCAGCACGTCGAGGTCGACCGGCCCCGGGATGTCGAAGGCGGTGCCGAGCCAGGTGGGCACGAACAGCCCGTCGTCGCGCACGGACCTGGCCGTTCTGATGTGCGACTCCTGGATGTAGGCGGGCGGCCGGGAGTCCTCCGGCAGTGCCGTGGCCGCCGCGACGGTCGCGGGGCTCAGCGTCCACTCGACGAGCCGTCCCGGCCGGACCTCGCAGCGCTGGATGTCAGTGATTCGCACGCGTCTCCCATCGCAGAAGGGGGCCCTTGGATGCGGGCCCCCTCAGCGCAAATGCCGTGGGACGCGGCCGGGACATGCCCGTGCCGTTCATTTCGTCGGAACGGGTGGTGGGCCGAACGCGGAAGTGATTAACCGACGGTGATCGAGTCGAGCTTGGCGCGCAGGTAGACGTGCGAGTCGACCGGCGGGTACGCCACCCGGCCCACCGGCGCCGGGACGGACTCCACTCGGGTGCCCGGGGTGCACTCGCCGAAGTAGACGAGCGACATCAGCTCCTCGTGGGGCGCGTCGGCGGGCGGCGGCAGCACCCGGTGCCGGCCCGACCGCCAGCGGTCGCCGGTCCAGCGGGCCATGAGGTCACCGAGGTTGACGGTGAGGGCGTCTGGGTCGAACGGCGCGTCCTCCCAGCCGCCGTCGTCGGTCCACACCTGCAACCCGCCCTTCCCGGCCTGCCGGTCGAGGACGGTGACGGTGCCGAAGTCGGTGCGGGCCGATCCGGAACTGCCCCGGCTCGGGTGGGCCGACGCGTTCAATGCCCGGGTACCAGTTGATGTTGAAGCCGTACGTCGGATGTCCCATGTGCCGGGAGAAGAAGGCGGGTTCGCCCCGCAGCGCGTATCCCAGCAGGGTCAGCAGCTCGTCCGTCAGCCGGGCCATCCGGTCGAGGTACTCCTCGCACAGAGGCCGCAGGCCGGGGACTTCGGCGGGCCACACGTTGGGCGCGTACCACTCGGCGTCGACGGCCGGGTCGTCGAAGGGCTCCCGGGTGGCGAAGGTGAGCGACTCCTTCAGGTCCGGCGGTGTCTCGGTGCCCTCGGCGTACCCGTTGGCCTCGGCCCCCGGCCCGAGCCATCCCCGCCCTCCGACCCTGGCCGCGTACGGCTGCTTGGCGGGGGTGGGCAGCAGGAAGAACCGCCGGGCGGCCGCCCGGATCCCGGCCCGCAGTGCCGCGTCCACCCCGTGCCCCCTGACCAGCAGGAACCCGGCCCGCTGCAGGGCCTGGTCGACGGTGCGCGCCAGCGTGGCGCGCGCCTCGTCGTCCCCCTCGGTCCAGGCCCGCATGTCGATGGCCGGGATACGCGGCGCGCGGGGCGTCTCCGGCTCACTCACCGATGTCCTCGTTCCACAGGGCGGGGTGCTCCGCGATGAAGCCGCTCATCAGGGTCACGCACGCGGGATCGTCCAGCAGCACGACCTCCACACCGTGTTCGGCGAGCCAGTCGTGGCCGCCGTGGAAGGTGGTGGCCTCGCCGATCACGACCCGCGAGATGCCGAACTGGCGGACCAGGCCGCTGCAGTACCAGCACGGGGAGAGCGTGGTGACCATGGTCGTGCCCCGGTACGACCGCTGCCGCCCCGCCGCCCGGAACGCGGCCGTCTCGGCGTGCATCGAGGGGTCGCCGTCCTGGACGCGGCGGTTGTGCCCGCGGCCCAGGAGGATGCCGTCGGGAGCGTAGAGGGCCGCACCGATCGGCACTCCGCCCTCGGCCAGGCCGGTCCGGGCCTCGGCGAGCGCGGTACCGAGCCAGCCCCGGGCCTGCTGCTGATCCATGGCTTCACTGTGCGGCACCGGCGCCCCCGGGGCAACGGACCCGCCGGGGGCGTCGTGGCCCGGCGGGGGCACCGCGCCTCCCGGGGCGCCGGCTCGCGCGCGCCCGCGCGCCGCCACCGGCCTGTCAGCCGCCCAGCATGCCGATGATCGCCTGCACCGCCTGGGCCACCGGCTGGCCGACCGCGCCGACGGTGGCGGCGATGCCGGCGATCGCCATCAGCGCGCGGTGCCGCTCCTGCTGGGGGACCGCCGCGTCGGCGCTGACGGCGGGCAGGGACTCGTCGAGGAGCTGGGCGCTGGGCGCCGGCACCTGGGCGCGCAGCTCGGCGACCAGCCGCTGCAGTTCGGCGAGGGCCGCGACCAGGGCCGGGTCCTGCCGGTCCGCGCCCGCGCCGCCCAGGTTCTTGACGATGCCCTGGTTGCCCTGGCCGCCGTACATGTTCACGTTGTCGCCGTAGTAGTAGTTGTTGCCGCTCATGCCGCGATCCCCACGTTTCCGTTGCCGCCGTACATGTTGACGTTGTCGCCGAAGTAGTAGTTCTTCGGGGAGAAGGTGAGGCTCTCCACCGTCACCTTGAACTCGGTGTCCGGGTGGTCGATGGCGTAGGAGATCTGGCCGACGAGCTGGTCCAGATACCGCGGGTCCTGGCTGGTCACCAGCGCGGTGGACGCACCGGAGGTCTCCACGGCGAGGACGTGGTGGGGAGCCGCCCCGAGGACGGAGATCATGTCGATGAGGAAGAAGATCTCGGCGCAGACGGCCGTGAGCCAGACGAACGTGACGTAGCCGGCGGCACCGGAGTGCTCCTGTGCGCCTCCCAGCGCCAGGGACGGCAGTCCCGGCAGCATCGCGATGAACCCGACGACCAGCGTTCCGGCGGTGTACCGCAGGAACCGCAGCACCGCCTCCTTGCGCTTGGGGCGCAGGACGAAGCTGTAGACACGGGCGATGTTGTGCAGCGGGTAGACCGCCGCGCCGATCCACAGGATCCGCTTGCTCACCCGGATCTCGATCGTGGCCGGCGCCGGGCGCGCCGGCGGCGCGGGGACGTCCGGCATGGACGGCACCGGGGCCGGCGCGGGCGGTGGGCCGGCCGGCGCGGCCGGCGGGGCGGCCGGGGCGGCCGGCGGTTCCTGGGCCGGGTGCTCGGGTGGCTGGCCGTTCTGCATCGTTCTCCGTCCCCCAGAGGTCAGGTGTCCCTCGAAGCTCAGTGACGACCATTAACCCCATCGCGGCCGGGAGATGGCAAGTCGTCAGGGGGACGTGAAGTCCCGGCGGAGAAAGGTGAACTGACGACTGCTCACTCCGACACGCGCAGCAGCAGCTTCCCCGTGCTCGTCCGCCCTCCCATCAGCCGGTGGGCCTCCGCCGCGTCCTCCAGGGCGAACTCGGCCGTCACCGGCAGCGTCACCGTCCCGTCGGCCACCTTCGCGAACGCCTGCTCCGTCAGCCGGCGCAGGGCGTCCGGGGCGGTGCCGGCCAGGGTGAGGATGGAGAAGCCGGAGACGGAGACGCCGAGCGGGTACAGCTCGGGCTGGCCGACGCTCCACGGCCCGGCCCCGCTCGCGTTGCCGAAGGAGACCAGGCGCCCGAAGACGGCCAGCGAGGCGAGCCCGGCGCGCAGGGTGTCACCGCCGACGGGGTCCAGGACCAGGTCGACCCCGCGCCCGCCGGTCGCCTGCCGCACCGGCTCCTGGAAGGCGCCGACGAACACCTCGTCGTAGCCGTGCTCCTTGGCGTGGGCGGCCTTGGCGGCCGAGGACACCACGCCGTACACCGCCCCGGCACCGGCCGCCCGGGCGAGCCGGCCGACGGCGGTGCCGACACCGCCCGCCGCGCCCTGCACGAGGACCGACTCGCCGGGCTGGAGCCGGCCGACGGTGTGGACGAGCGCGTACGCCGTGGGCAGGACCGTCGGCAGGGTGGCCGCGGTGCGCAGGTCCAGACCCGCGGGGAGCGGGAAGACGGTCGCCGCGTCGGCCACCACCACCTCCGCGTAGGCGCCGCCCTCGGTCAGCGCCACGACCTCCTGGCCGACGGTCAGGCCCGTGACCCCGTCGCCGAGCGCCCGGACGCGCCCGGAGACCTCCAGCCCGGGGACGTACGGCAGCGCGGGCACCCGGTAACCCTCGGCGCGGGCCTTGAGGTCGGCGAAGTTCACGCCCGTCCAGGCCACGTCGACGGTCACCTGCCCGGGCCCGGGCTCGGGCACCTCGGCCGCCACCACCGTCAGCACCTCGGGCCCGCCGTACTGCTGGAACTCCACCGTGCGCATGCCGCACCTCCGGCTCGGATCGAGTGTTCAATCAAAAGCGAACACTCGTGAGTGTATGGTTTTCGTCGAACACTCGGCAAGCGGAACACTTCAGCGAGGAGGCAGCGTGACCGGCCCCCGGCACCGTGCCGCCCCCGACCACACCCACCCCGACGACGTGCCCGTGGAGGCCGCCCTGGCCGCCCTCGCCGACCCGGTGCGCCTCACCCTGGTCCGCGAGCTGGCCGGCTGTGCCGACTGGGCACGCAGCTGCGGCAGCTTCGACGTGCCCGTCGGCAAGGCGGCCCTCAGCCATCATTTCTCGGTGCTGCGCGCGGCCGGGCTGGTGGAGCAGCGCGACGAGGGGCCCCGGCGGGTCAACCGGCTGCGCCGGACGGAGTTCGACACCCGCTTCCCCGGCCTCCTCGCCCTGGTGCTGCGCGAGGACGGCACGGACCGCTGACCCCGGGCATCCCGTATTCCGCTTTTCGCTGACGGACCTTCACATCCCGTTGGTGCGGCGGTGGCCGGCCGTTCCCTGCGGCGCCGTCCCGGGCGTGCACGATCTGGCCCCCGCTGACGCAGGAGACACGGGTGGCCACATACAGAGCCGAGACCGACCGACCCCGTCAGGCCGGCGAGCCGCGTCTGAGGGTCGGCGCCCCGACGGTCCTACCGCCGCCGCGGTCCAGGGCGCGCAGGCTGATCCCGCGCGTCGTCGCGGCCGCCACCGCGCTCTGCGCGATCGTCGTCCTCGCCCAGGGCCACGCGACGCTGCCGTTCTCACGCATCGTCACGATCGAGGGACTTGAGGAACTCGGGATTGTCGTCCGGGGCGACCCAGCGCCCGGCCGCGCCCCGGTGCCACTGCGACGGGGTGGACCCGTCCGCCGGGGCGTGCCGCGTTCTGCCGGTGATCAGCCAGGCGAGCGGCCCGACCAGGACCTCGCCGAACAGCAGGATGATGATCGCCCACACCGCCTTCGGCAGGTGGCGCACCTCGTGCTCGGGGGTGTTCAGGCAGTCCACGAAGGCGTAGACCCACAGCGCCAGGACCAGCAGGAAGGGCAGATACCTGAGCATGGTCGTGCGATCTCCCCACGATCGGTGTGGCAGGCCCCGCTGACGCGGCCAGGGTAGCGGCAGCAGCCCGGGACCGTGCTGCCGGAGCCGGGCCGGCCGGTCGCGTCGGCGGTGCCCCGGCGCGCCCCCTGGGTGGACAGCGTGGCCCCCGGTGACCGGGCCGGGCCCCCGGGTGGCCGATACTGGGACGCATGGCTTATGACGATCTTCGCTCCCTGCTGCGGGCGCTGGAGCGCGAGGGAGACCTCAAGCGCATCAAGGCCGAGGTCGACCCCTGTCTGGAAGTCGGGGAGATCGTCGACCGGGTGCAGAAGTCCGGCGGTCCCGCCCTGCTCTTCGAGAACGTGAAGGGCTCCGCCATGCCCCTCGCGATGAACGTCTTCGGCACCGACCGGCGGCTGCTGAAGGCGCTCGGCCTGAAGTCGTACGGCGAGATCTCCGAGAAGATCGGCGGCCTGCTGCGGCCCGAGCTGCCGCACGGCTTCGTCGGCGTGCGCGAGGCCTTCGGCAAGCTCGGCGCGATGGCGCACGTGCCGCCGAAGAAGGTGAAGCCGGACAGCGCGCCCGTGCAGGAGGTCGTCCTGCACGGCGACGAGGTCGACCTCGACCGGCTGCCCGCCCTGTTCACCTGGCCGCAGGACGGCGGCTCCTTCTTCAACCTGGGCCTGACCCACACCAAGGACCCCGAGAGCGGCATCCGCAACCTCGGCCTGTACCGCCTCCAGCGCCACGACAGGCGCACCATCGGCATGCACTGGCAGATCCACAAGGACAGCCGCAACCACTACCAGGTCGCGGCGCGGCGGGGTGAGCGGCTGCCCGTGGCGATCGCCTTCGGCTGCCCCCCGGCCGTGACGTACGCCTCCACCGCGCCCCTGCCCGGCGACATCGACGAGTACCTCTTCGCCGGGTTCGTCGCGGGCAAGCGGATCGAGATGGTCGACTGCAAGACGGTTCCGCTGCAGGTGCCGGCCAACGCCGAGGTCGTGCTGGAGGGCTGGCTGGAGCCCGGCGAGATGCTGCCCGAGGGCCCCTTCGGCGACCACACCGGCTTCTACACCCCGCAGGAGCCGTTCCCCGCGCTGAAGATCGACTGCGTGACGATGCGCAAGCGCCCCCTGCTGCAGTCGATCGTCGTCGGCCGCCCGCCGACGGAGGACGGCCCGCTGGGACGCGCCACGGAGCGGTTCTTCCTCCCGCTCCTGAAGATCATCGTCCCGGACATCGTGGACTACCACCTGCCCGAGGCCGGCGGCTTCCACAACTGCGCGATCGTCTCGATCGACAAGAAGTACCCCAAGCACGCGCAGAAGGTGATGCACGCGATCTGGGGGGCGCACATGATGTCCCTGACCAAGCTGATCGTGGTCGTGGACGCCGACTGTGACGTCCACGACCTGCACGAGGTCGCCTGGCGCGCCCTCGGCAACACCGACTACGCCCGTGACCTCACGGTCGTCGAAGGCCCCGTCGACCACCTCGACCACGCCTCCTACCAGCAGTTCTGGGGCGGCAAGGCGGGCATCGACGCCACGAAGAAGTGGCCCGAGGAGGGCTACACCCGGGACGGGGGCTGGCCGGACATGGTCCTCTCCGACCCCGATACGGCGGCCCTGGTGGACCGCCGCTGGAAGGAGTACGGCCTGTGAGCAGCGCGTCCGCAGCGATCCCCCGGCCGGGACGCACCAAAGCCTTCCTCCGGCTGGTGATGATCGAGCACTCGGTCTTCGCGCTCCCCTTCGCCTACATCGCCTCCCTCACCGCGATGTACGAGAGGGACGAGAACATCCACTGGGGCCGGCTGCTGCTGGTCACGGTCTGCATGGTCGGCCTGCGCACCTTCGCGATGGCGGTGAACCGGATCATCGACCGCGAGATCGACGCCCGGAACCCGCGCACCGCCCACCGGGAACTCGTCACCGGCGCGATGTCCGTGCGCCACGCCTGGACCGGCGCCGTGATCGCCCTGGTGGTCTTCCTCGGCGCGGCGGCCCTGCTGAACCCCCTGTGCCTGGCCCTGGCCCCCGTCGCGGTGGTCCCGATGGTGGTCTACCCCTACGGCAAGCGGTTCACGAACTTCCCGCAGGCCATCCTGGGCCTCGCCCAGGCGATGGGCCCGGTCGGCGGCTGGCTGGCGATCAGCGGCGAGTGGTCGTGGAAGGCGGTCGTCCTCGGCCTCGCCGTCGGCATCTGGATCGGCGGCTTCGACCTGATCTACGCCTGCCAGGACGTCGAGACCGACCGCGAGATCGGCGTCATGTCGGTCCCGGCCCGCTTCGGCATCCCGGCAGCGATCTGGGGCGCCCGCGCCTGCCACACCCTCACCACGGCCCTGTTCGTCTGGTACGCCCTGGCGACCCACGCCGGCGCCTTCTTCTGGCTCGGCCTGGTCGTCGTCGCCGGTGCCTTCGTCTACGAGCACCGCATCGTCCGCCCCCACGATCTGTCCCGCCTGAACAGGGCGTTCTTCTCGGTCAACGGCTTCATCGGCATTGCCCTGTTCGTGTGTGCGCTGCTGGATCTCCTGGTGCGCGGTCTGACGGTCTGACGAACCGCAGGCCACCCGGCCTGAGCTGTGGGCCGCGCGCCGGTACGCTCAAGGTGTGAACGCAGGAGAAACGCAGCGCGTGCCTTGGATCGTGGGGGTGTCCGGAGCTTCCGGGACGCCGTACGCGGCTGCTGTGCTGCGGGCGCTGCTGGGGGCGGGGGAGGCGGTCGACCTGGTGGTCAGCCGGGCCTCGCGGCTGACGCTGCTGGACGAGACCGGGATCTCGTTCCGCGACGCCCACTGGCAGGACGACCTGCGGGAATGGCTGGCCCGGGGGGCCGACGGCAAGCCCGGGACCTTCGACGTGGACATCAGCGGGGTACGGCACTGGAGCGCGGGCGACCTCGCCGCCGGGCCGTCCTCGGGGTCGTACCCGGCGAAGGGCATGCTCATCGTGCCCGCCTCCACGGCCTGCGTGGCCGGTGTGGCGCTCGGCCTGTCCAAGGACCTGCTCCAGCGCACGGCGAGCGTCACCCTCAAGGAGCGCCGCACCCTGGTGGTGGCCGTACGGGAGACCCCGCTGAACGGCCAGACGCTCCGGCACCTGGTCGCCCTGGACGACGCCGGCGCGAGCGTCGTCCCGGCCTCGCCCGCCTTCTACGCCGGTGCCACCCACATCCAGGACCTGGTCGACTTCGTGGCGGGGCGGGTGCTGGACGCGGCGGGCGTCGGGCACGGCCTGTACCGGCGCTGGCAGGGTGAGCTGGGCGGCGGCACCGCGGGCAACTAGTGGGCAACCAGCAGTACCTCTCATCACTTCGAGAACTTTCACCGGAAGGCTTCGATCGCATGGACGCGGTGGACAGGCAGCTCATCCAGGCCCTGAGGGAGAACGGCCGGGCCTCCTACGCGGAGCTTGGGCGCCTCGTCGGCCTGTCGGGACCCAGCGTCACCGACCGCATCAACCGGCTGGAGGCGGCCGGTGTCATCACCGGCTACCGCGCCACGGTGGACGCGGCCTCCCTCGGCCTCGGCGTCACCGCGCTGATCGGCATCTCGCTCTCCGACGCGGCCGACCACGAGGACGTCGCCCAGCGGCTGCGCGACCTGCCGGAGATCGAGGACTGCTGGTTCATCGCCGGCGACGACTCGTACATGCTCAAGGTGCGCTCGACGGACGTCGACGGGCTGGAGCGGACCATCCGCCGGCTCAGCGGAACCAAGGGCGTCTCCCGCACCCGTACCACCATCGTGCTGTCCACGAAGTGGGAGAACCGGGTCGGAGAGCTGCCCGAAGAGGTCTAGGGATACCGTTGGTCGGGCTGTCGTAGAAAGGTGTTGGCATGGACGTCGGGCTCAAGCGCGAGCTGGAGGAGAAGGTCCGCTCCGGTGAGCGGCTGACCCGCGAGGACGGCATCGCGCTGTACGAGTCGGACGACCTGGCCTGGCTGGGCGGCCTCGCGCACGAGGTGCGGACCCGCAAGAACGGTGACGTCGTCCACTTCAACGTGAACCGGCACCTCAACATGACCAACGTGTGCACGGCGTCCTGCGCCTACTGCTCCTTCCAGCGCAAGCCGGGGGAGAAGGACGCGTACACGATGCGCATCGAGGAGGCCGTGAAGCTGGCCAAGGCGATGGAGTCGGAGAACCTCACCGAGCTGCACATCGTCAACGGCCTGCACCCGAACCTGCCGTGGCGCTACTACCCCCGGTCGCTCAGGGAACTGAAGGCGGCCCTGCCGGACGTCTCCCTGAAGGCCTTCACGGCGACGGAGATCCACCACTTCGAGACGATCAGCGGTCTGTCGGCCTCGGAGATCCTGGACGAGCTGATCGACGCGGGCCTGGAGTCGCTCACCGGCGGCGGCGCGGAGATCTTCGACTGGGAGGTCCGTCAGCACATCGTGGACCACAGGACCCACTGGGAGGACTGGTCCCGCATCCACCGCCTGGCGCACGAGAAGGGTCTGAAGACCCCGTGCACCATGCTCTACGGCCACATCGAGGAGCCGCGGCACCGGGTGGACCACGTGCTCCGGCTGCGCGAGCTGCAGGATGAGACGAACGGCTTCCAGGTCTTCATCCCGCTGCGCTACCAGCACGACTTCGTGGACATGAAGGACGGCAAGATCCGCAACCGCCTTCAGGCCCGCACCCAGATGGCGACCGGCGCCGAGGCACTGAAGACCTTCGCTGTCTCCCGCCTGCTGTTCGACAACGTCCCGCACGTGAAGGTCTTCTGGGTCATGCACGGCGTGCAGACCGCCCAGCTGGCCCTCCAGCACGGCGCGGACGACATGGACGGCTCGGTCGTCGAGTACAAGATCACGCACGACGCGGACAACTACGGCACGCCGAACAAGCTGACCCGCGAGGACCTGCTCGACCTGATCCGCGACGCGGGCTTCCGCCCGGTGGAGCGGAACACCCGCTACGAGATCATCCGCGAGTACGAGGGCGCCGACCCGGCCCGCAGGGAGTCCCCGCAGGCGATGCGGGTCTGACGTTCCAGCGAGGCTGCGCCGGTCCGACCTGAAGGGGCGCGGGGCTGTGTCGATGTGCGGCTCCGCCGCGTGGGCGCGACACGCCACACACGACCTGCGGACGACATGGGTCCGAGGTCGCACGACGGGTACTCGCACTTCATGGCGACGACCCGTGCCCCTGAGGACGCCTACACCGCGGAGCCGTTCGTTCCGGAGGGTGCCGACCTCACCGCCCTCCGGAAGGCCGCCGCCGGCTGCCGCGGCTGCCCGCTGCACCGGGACGCCACGCAGACCGTCTTCGGCGCCGGAGACGCGCACGCGCGCGTGATGCTCGTGGGTGAGCAGCCCGGCGACCAGGAGGACCGGCAGGGCAGGCCGTTCGTCGGCCCGGCCGGCAAGCTGCTGGACAAGGCGCTCGCCGAGGCCGGCATCGACCCCGGCGAGGCCTACGTCACCAACGCCGTGAAGCACTTCAAGTTCACGCAGGCCGAACCCCGGGGGCGCCGGATCCACAAGGCGCCGAGCCTGCGCGAGATGACGGCGTGCGGGCCCTGGCTCGCCGCCGAGCTGGCGATCGTCGAGCCCGAGCTGATCGTGATCCTCGGTGCCACGGCCGGCAAGGCCCTGCTCGGCTCGTCGTTCCGGGTCGGCGAGGCGCGTGGCACGGTGCTGGAGCGGGAGATCCACGGGCGGCCCGAGCGGCTGGTGCCGACCGTGCATCCCTCGTCGGTGCTGCGGTCGCGCGACGACGCGGACCGCAAGGCCGCCTACGAGGGGCTCGTCGCCGATCTGAAAGTGGCCGCACGCACCCTCGGGTAATAGATACCATCCCCGTATGCCCCTTACCTTCACGCTCGACCCCGCCCTCACCCCTGCCCTGCGCGACGGCATCCTCGACCTCTGGACGGACGTCTCCAACGCGGGCGGAGCCGTCGGCTTCGTGGCCCCGGTGACGCGCGAGGAGATCCGGCCGGACCTGGTGAGGCACTTCGTGGCCATGGCCGAGGGGCGTCACCGGCTGCTCGTCGGGTACGACGAGGCGGGCGAGGTGGCCGCGACCGCCTTCTTCTCCTTCAACACCCACCGCCTGCAGCGCCACTGGCTCTGGCTCTACACGGTGATGGTCCACCCCCGGCACCAGGGCAAGGGATACGGCCGGGACCTGCTGGCCGCCGCCGCGGACGCGGCCCGCACCTTCGAGGGCATCGACGCCATACGGCTCGGCTGCCGCGGCGGCCAAGGCCTGGAGCGGTTCTACGCCTCCTGCGGCTACCAGGAGGTCGGCCGGGTGCCCGGCGCGATACGTGTCGCCCCCGGCGACGAGCGCGACGACATCACCATGCTGCTGCCGCTCGCCTGACCCCCGTGCAAGATCTCTGCGCGCTCGTGCTTCACTGGACGATGACCCCTTTTGGAATCGGACGAGTGGATTGAGATGCTCCGCTACACGCTGATGCGCCTCGGCGTCTTCGTCGGCTGCCTCGCCGTCGTCTGGGGAGCCGTCTACTCCGGCCTCTTCCCCCGCGGCTTCGGCAACTCCAACGGCCTGTGGGTGCTGCTGCTCGCCCTGGTGCTGTCGGCCCCGATCAGCTGGGTGGTGCTGCGCAAGGAGCGGGACCGCGCCTCGGTGCAGATCGTGACCAAGGTCGACCGGATGAAGGCCAACCTGGATGCGAACCGCAGCCAGGAGGACGGCGCCGACGAGACCGCGCGGGCGCAGGGCCAGCCTTCCTGACCCGGGGCCGCCCCGGGGCGCCATAGGCTTGCCCCATGGGTGCCGTGAAGACCAAACGGATGCCGCGGGCGGTCCGTGAGCAGCAGATGCTCGACGCCGCCGTGCAGATCTTCGGCCAACGCGGGTACATGGCCGCCTCCATGGACGAGATAGCCGAACTCGCGGGCGTCTCCAAGCCGTTGGTCTACCTGTACCTCAACTCCAAGGAAGACCTCTTCACCGCCTGCATCCGCCGTGAGGCCACCGCCCTCACGGCGGCGGTCCGGGCCGCCGTCCGCCCGGACCTGCCCGCCGACCGCCAGCTCTGGGCCGGCCTCCAGGCGTTCTTCACGCACACCGCCGAACACCCCGACGCCTGGTCCGTCCTGCACCTCCAGGCCCGCACCCACGGCGACCCCTTCGCGGCCGAGGTGGCCGCGATGCGCGAGGAGATCGTCGCCTTCGTCACCCGCCTGGTCGCGATCGCGGCGCGTGAGGCGCACCGCGACCCGGACCTCCCCGAACACGAGGTCGCCGGGCTCGCGGAGGCGCTGGTGGGCGCGGCGGAGTCCCTCGCCGCGTGGGCCAACACCACCCCCGGCGTCACCGCCCGCCAGGCAGCGGCCACCTTGATGAACTTCGCCTGGTCGGGCCTGGGCAACCTGATGAGCGGCACCTCATGGACGCCGCCGACGGACCCTGCCTAGGGCCGCACAACCCCGGACAGGTGAACCCTCCCGTCCGCTCCCCGCAGTTCGAAACCGCCCGAGCCGTCCGCCCCGTACGTCACCGTCCCCGGCAGGAACACAGGTGCCCGGAACTCCGCCCGCACCCCGGTACAGGCCCCCGTGCCGTGGGCGGCCAGGCAGCGGGCCACGGTCCACATGCCGTGGGCGATGGCGCGCGGGAAGCCGAAGAGGCGGGCGGTGAGGGGGTGCAGGTGGATGGGGTTGCGGTCGCCGGACGCGGCGCCGTACCGCCGGCCCACGTCCCCGGCGAGCCGCCACTCGTCGACGACGGGCAGCGGGTCGCCCTCGGGAACGCGGGCCGCCTGGGCCGCTCTCGCCCCCTCGACCCGGTGCCGCGCGAGATACGTGCTCCGCGACTGCCACACCGGCGCGTCGCCGGCCCGCAGCTCGGTCACCACCGTGGCCTCGGTCCCGCGCCGGTGCGCGGCCAGGCCTCCGATGTGGACGGAGAGTTCGTACTCCCGGGTGGCGGGCAGGCCGGTGCGGCGGACGATCTCGATCGAGGTGTGCACCAGGCCCAGCAGCGGCAGCGGGAAGTCCCGGCCGCTCATCAGGCGCATGGCCAGCGGGAAGCCGAGCACGTGCGGGTAGGTGACGGGGAGGCCGGCCTCCCCGGGGAACCCGCACACCCGCTCGTAGGCGGCCAGTCTCGCCAGGTCGACGCGGAGGCCGGGCAGCACCAGCCGGGTGCGCGGGAAGTCCGCGTCCGGGGCGGGCCGCTTGAACGGGGAGAGCAGCGCGCCCCGGCCCAGCAGGGGCCCGAGCGCGGGCAGGCCGGTGAGGGTGACGGTGCCGGTGGAACTGGGACAGCGGTCTGCCATGTTCTGCCCTCACTGCTTACTCTGGAGTAAGGTTACCGGTGGTAAGGCTACGGCACCGGGTGAGGAGAGGTCGAGATGAGCCCCGTGGAGCGCACGTGATCCTCGTAACGTGAGGCTCTGTCACATAACCCGTGAGGCTGCACATCCCTGGCCCCGAACGCCCCCCGAACTTGCACAACCCCCTCACAGCGGACCCGTACGATCACCTGCCTAACCAGCGGTAACCCCTCTTTCCGGGGCCCACCGCAGGTGCACGAACGCCAGAGGAGTCGCCCGTGTCCACCCCGTACCCGACCCCCGTCTCCTCGGGCGCCCCCGTCTCCGCCACCGACTACGACGGCCGCCCCGTCCTGGTGGAACCGGCCGTCCAGCGACTGGACGGCGCCGTGCGGGAGGTGGCCGTGCCCCCCTTCGCGCCGCCCGTCCGGCACGGCTCCCTGGCCGACCTGCCGTTCGAGAACGCCGAGACGGTCCCCGACCGGATCGTGCTCAGCCGCAGGCTCCCCGACGGCGGCTGGACGGACCTGACGGCCACCCGGTTCGCCGAGCGGGTACTGGCCGTGGCCAAGGGGCTGATCGCCGAGGGCCTGACCCCGGGCGACCGCGTCGCCGTCATGGCCCGCACCACCTACGAGTGGACGCTGCTCGACTTCGCCGCCTGGGCCGCCGGCCTGGTCACCGTGCCCGTCTACCCGACCTCGTCGGTCTTCCAGACCCGCTGGATCCTGCACGACTCCGGCGCGGTCGCCCTGATCACCGAGACCGCCGCCGAGGCCTCCGCGATCGGCCCGGAACTCCAGCACCTGCCCGACCTGCGCCACGTCTGGGTGATGGAGAAGGAGCACGTGGACCGGCTCGCCGAGGCCGGCGCCCTGGTGCCGGACGGCGAGGTCGCCGTACGCCGGGGCATGCTCGGCCCCGACACCCTCGCCACCCTCATCTACACCTCGGGCACCACCGGCCGCCCCAAGGGCTGCGCCCTCTCGCACGGCAACTTCTTCGCCGAGGTCGACAACGCCATCGAGCTGCTCTACCCGGTGTTCAAGGCGAAGGACGAGGACCCCTCGGTCCTCCTCTTCCTGCCGATGTCCCACGTCTTCGGCCGCATGGTGGCCATCGCCTGCGTCCGCGCCCGGGTGCGCCTCGGTCACGCCCCCAGCCTGAAGCCCGACGACCTCCTGCCGGACCTGGCCGCCTTCCGGCCGACCGCCCTGCTCACCATCCCCTACATGCTGGAGAAGATCTACAACTCCGCGCGGGCCAAGGCGGAGGCGGGCGGCCGGGTGGCGGTCTTCGACCGGGCGGCGGCCGTGGCCCGGCGCTACGGCGAGGCCGTCGAGGCCCGCCAGACCGGCACCGGCAGCGGCCCGAACCGCGCCCTGAAGACCGCCCGCAGCTTCTACGACCCGCTCGTCTACCGCAAGATCAGGTCCGCCATGGGCGGGCGCGTCCGGCACGCCATCTGCGGCGGCTCCCCGCTCGGCCGGCGCCTCGCCGCGTTCTACGCCGGCGCCGGCATCGAGATCTTCGAGGGGTACGGCCTGACGGAGACGACCGGCGCCTCCACCGTCACCCCGCCCCTGCAGCCCCGCCTCGGCACGGTCGGCTGGCCGCTGCCCGGCACCCGGGTCCGGATCGCGGCCGACGGCGAGATCCTCGTCGCAGGCGATCACGTGCTGCGCGGCTACTGGGACCCGCAGGCCGGCGGGGTCGTCCCCGCGACCCGGGACGGCTGGCTGCCCACCGGCGACATCGGCGAACTGGACGACGAGGGCTATCTGACCATCACCGGCCGCAAGAAGGAGCTGCTGATCACGGCGGGCGGCAAGTCGGTGGCGCCGGCCCCGCTGGAGAACTGGCTGCGCCAGCACCCGCTGATCTCCCAGGTGATGCTGGTCGGTGACGCACGCCCCTACGTCGCCGCCCTGATCACCCTCGACCCCGACGGCATCACCCACTGGCGCCAGATGATCGGCAAGCACCCGGTGCCGCCGGAACTCCTCCTCGACGACCCGGAGTTGGCGGCCGTCCTGCAGCGCGCGATCGACGAGGCCAACCGGCTGGTGTCCCGGCCCGAGTCCATCCGCAGGTTCGCCGTCCTGCCGGTGGACTTCACCGAGGAGGCGGGCCATCTGACCCCGTCCATGAAACTGCGGCGCGAGCAGGTCATGAGCGACTTCGCCCGCGAGGTGGAGGGCCTGTACGCCAAGGCGTGACAGGGGGTCGGCACCCGCTCCCGTGCTGCCCCGCGTCGTCCGGACTCGGCGGGGGCGGGGAGCGGGTTGCCGCCTGGGTCGGTCGCGGCCCGCACACGATCCTCGTACCGGCGCGGGAACGAGTCAATCCTTGGGTTTCCTCGCCAACCCCAAGCAGTAGCTTGGGTGTTATGACGCTCGAAGACCTCCGCGTGTTCGTGGCCGTGTGCCGCGCGGGCAGCCTCAGCTCCGTCGCCCGGGACCTCGGCTGCACCCAGTCCGCCGTCAGCCAGCACGTCAAACGGCTGGAGAAGGAGACCGGTGTCGCCCTGCTGGAGCGCCGGCCGCGCGGAGTCGTGCCCACCCAGGCCGGCCGGATACTGGAGGAGGCGGCGGCCGAGGGCATCTCCGGCCTGGACCTCGCCGTACGGCGGCTCCACGACCTCCTCGACGGCCACAGCGGGCAGGTCCGCGTCGCCACCGGCGCCACCACCGTCCGCCATTTCATGTCCGACGCCGTCGTCACCTTCCGGCGTCGCCACCCCAAGGTCAACCTCGATTTCCGCACGGTCAGTTCGGGCCGCGGCAGCTTCGACGCGCTCACCGACGGCACCCTCGACCTGGCCTGGATCACCATCGGCCCGCCCGTCCGGGGCATCGAGCAGCGGACGGTCGCGGAGCTGCCCTGGCTGCTCGCCGTCCGCACCGACGACCCGCTCGCCGCGCGCACCCACCTGGACGCCGCCGACCTGGCCGGCATCCCGCTCATCCGCCTCCCCCCGAACTCCACCTCCGCCGTCCACCTCGACACGGCCTGCACCGAGCTGGGCGTCCGCCTCCGCCACGAGCCGAGCGTCGCCGACTGGGACACGGCCCTGCTCCTCGCCGAGCTGGGCGTGGGCCGGGCCGTCGTCCCCGCCGTGCCCGGCCTGCCCATGCCCGGCGAGGGCGGCCTGCGCCTGGTCCCGGTCCCCGGGTTGCGCCCGCTCCCCGTCGGCTGGGCCGTCCGCCGCTGGGACGCGCTCAGCCCTCCGGCCCGGGCCTTCGCGGGCACGGTCGTGGAGTGCAGGGTCGCCGCCGCGGGCTGAGCGGGAGTCCGGCCCGGACGGTCCTGCCGACGGTGCGCCGCGTCACGGCCCAGCGGGACGAGGCCACCGTACGACCACGAGTCCGCGCCCGCCCTCCTCCACCGGCCCGCCGTCCGCCGTCCGCGGCTTCCTCACCGCACCGTCGCCCCGCCGCCCGGTCAGCCTTTCTTCAGGGCGAGAAGGAACGCCTGGCTCACCGACTCCGCCAGCTCCTCCACCGGTTCCCGCACCGTGCTGGAGCGGAGGACGAAGCCGGCGTCCGCCAGCAGCCCCGCCATGAACCCGGGACGGCGCCGCTGGAAGTCCAGGGTCACCGCATGCCCCCACGGATGCTCGTGGCGCCGCGGCACGTCGCCGGCCTGGAAGGCGAGCAGGAGGTGGCCGCCCGGAGCGAGGACGCGGTGGAACTCGGCGAACAGGCGGGGCAGTTCGGCCACGGGCGTGTGGATGCTGGAGTACCAGGAGACGACCCCCGCGAGGGAGTCGTCGGCCAGGTCCAGGTCCAGCATGGAGCCCTGCTCGAAGCGCAGCGCGGCGTTCTCGCGGCGGGCGATGGCGAGCATGGACGCGGAGAGGTCGAGGCCGAAGACGGACAGGCCGAGGGAGGCGAGGTGCGCGGTGACGACGCCGGGGCCGCAGCCGAGGTCGGCCACCGTGCCACCGGGGCCGACGGACTCGGCGTAGGCGCTCAACAGCCCCCGCTCCAGCGGCCTGTCGACGAGCTGGTCCCGGAAGCGGTCGGCGTAGTCCTCGGCGATGGCGTCGTAGAAGGTGCGGGTGGCGGTCAGGAAGTCCTCGGTGTCGGTCATGGGGAGGGACCGTAGCGGGCGGCACCGACAACGCCCCTTTAGGCTGCTGCCTTTGGCCCATGCATGTACACGGGGGGTTGTGGCCGATGAACCACGCGACGGAGGTCTTCCAGCCGCTCCAGGCGGACGATCCACCCGTGGTGGCGGGCTACCGGCTCGCCGCCCGGCTGGGCGCGGGCGGCATGGGCCGGGTCTACCTCTCGCACACCCAGGGCGGCCGGCCGGTCGCGCTCAAGGTGGTGCGGCCGGAGCTGGCCGACGACCCGGACTTCCGGCGGCGGTTCGGCCGGGAGATCAAGGCGGCCCGGCGGGTGCGGGGCGCGTACACCGCCGAGCTGATCGACGCGGACGCGGACGGCATGCCGCCCTGGCTGGCCACGCTGTACGTGCCCGGTCCCTCCCTGACGGAGGCGGTGGCCCGGCGCGGCCCGCTCCCGGTGCCCGCGGTGCTGTGGCTGATGGCGGGTGTGGCCGAGGCGCTGCAGGCCATCCACGCCGAGGGCATCGTGCACCGGGACCTGAAGCCGTCGAACGTGCTGCTGGCGGCGGACGGGCCCCGGGTGATCGACTTCGGTATCGCGCTGGCCGCCGACGGGACGTCGTACACGGCGACGGGCGGCACGATCGGCACGCCTTCGTTCATGGCGCCGGAGCAGGCGTCCGGGGGTGAGATCACGGCGGCGACCGATGTCTTCGCACTGGGTCAGACCGCGGCCTTCGCCGCGCTGGGCAGGCCGCTGTACGGCGACGGCGCGGCCCTCAACGTGCTGTACCGGATCGTGCACTCCGCGCCCGATCTCCCCTCGCTGCCCGAGCCGCTGCGTCCGCTGCTCGCCCGGTGCCTGGCCGCCGATCCGGCGGAGCGGGCCACTCCGGCGGAGGTCGTGGAGTGGTGCCGGCGGCGGCTGGGGACGGACGCCGACGCGGGCGGGGGACCGGCCGTGTGGCGGGAGATCACCGGGCCGGAGCCCGTGGTGCCGGCGCCGCTTGCCGACCCCACCCCGGTCGTCCCGCAGCCGCTGATCGCGTATCCGACGGCCGGGTGGCCGCCGCAGCCGACGGCGGAGCAGCGCACGGTCCGAAGACGGCGCACCGCGCTGATCACGGCCGCCGGCGTGGTGGGCGGTGCGGTGCTGGTCACGGCCCTGGCGTGGTCCGTCATGGACGCGAAGGACCGGTTCGGTGCCCGGGGCAGGGCGGGTTCCGTCACGTCCTCGACGGGACCGGCCGTGCGGTCCTCCCCGCCGGCGTCCGCGCCGGACTCCGCGTCTGGTTCCCCGGACGCGTCGGACGCCGGCTCCGGGAGCGGCACCGGCGTGCCCTCGGCCTCGCCCCGGGACCCGCGGCCGGAGGGGTTCCCCCAGGTGCGCCTGGACGCGAAGACCTCGGTGAGCCTCAAGGACGAGAACCCGCAGCGGGAGGACGGCAAGGGCGACATCCGCTTCGACTGCCGGGAGCCCAGCTGCGAACTGAGGAGCGACGACGCGGTCTTCATGCAGATGATGGGCGCGCACGGCACCACCCTCGACGAGTGCCGTCTCTTCCTCAGGAAACCCAAGTACCACAGTTGGTCGCTGGCCGCGGCGGCGGCCGGCACCGAGATCTGCATGAAGGACAAGGAGGGGAACATCGGGCTGTACCAGATCCAGACGAAGTCCACCGCCATCGCGGACCTCGCCTTCCTGAGCGGCGATCTGACCGTCTGGCGGAAGGCCGACCGGTCCGTAGACTGACCGGCATGGCGTGCCGCATCAGTGAGTTGGTCATCGACGCCGCCGACCCCGAGCGGCTCGCCGCGTTCTGGCGCGAGGTCCTCGACTACGTCGAACTCGAACGGGAGGCCGACGGAAGCATCGCGATCGGACCGCCCGGCGCCGGCTTCGGCGGCCCCCAGCCGATCCTCGTCATCGGTCCCACGACCGATCCGCGGCCCAGGAAGCTCCGGCTGCACTTCGACGTGAACGCCACCGACCGCGACCAGGACGCCGAGCTGGAGCGGCTGTTCGCGCTCGGCGCCAGGACCGCCGACGTCGGCCAGACCGGCGAGGAGAGCTGGCGCGTCCTGGCCGACCCCGAGGGCAACGAGTTCTGCCTCCTGCGCAGCCGGATCCAGCCCGTCGACGACCTCCCCGGACGGAACGCCTAGCCGACCCCCGCCAGCCGCAGCACCGCCGTCGTCGCCGCCGCGGCCAGGACGACCACGGCGAAGGGGGCCCGGCGCCAGGCCAGTACGGCGCCGGCCAGGACTCCGGCGGGGCGGGCCCAGCCCGCGAAGCCGCCCGACTCGGTCAGCGCGCCCGTGGCCAGCAGCGCGACGAGCAGCACCACCGCGCCGGCCGACGCCAGCTCCTGCACGCGCGGCGGGACGGTCACCCTTCCGTGCAGTACCGGCCCCACCAGCCGGAAGGCGTACGTGCCCACGGCCAGGACCAGGATCATGACGAGTGTCGCGTTCATGCCGCGGCTCCCGTCCCGGCAGGTCGGCGGTGCAGGAACAGTCCGGCGAGGGCGAGCAGGACCGGCACCCCGGCCGGAACGGCGGGCGTGACCGCGAGCGCGAGTGCGGCGCCGACCAGGGCGCTCCCGGCCAGCGCGCCGGCCGCCACGCCGATGTTCCACGCGGCGAACAGCCCGAGCCCGGAGATCCAGAACGCCCGCCGCCGGCGTACCGGGTCGGACTGGGCGACGGCGAAGGCCACCGTCTCGTCCGTGACGAGATGCGCGCCGAGGAAGCGGCTCACGCGCCCGGAGCCGATGATCTCGGCCACGGCCAGGCTGAAGGCGGCCGTGCGGGTGTTGAGGAGCAGCCCGGTGGCCGCCGCGGCGACCGGCCCGCCCCCGGCGAGCAGCACGCCCACCGCGCTGAACTGGGCCGATCCCGCGTACACCACGAGGGACAGCACCACCGGCACCCACATCGGCAGCCCCCCGGCCACGGAGACCGCGCCGAAGGAGACGCCGACGATCCCGCCGGCCAGCCAGACGAGGGAGCTGTCCCGGACCAGGGAGCTGTCCCGGACGAGCGAGCGGTCGGCGGACGGGGAAACACGGGGTGTTCGTTGTGGCGAACGCATGTTCTCTACAATGGCCACCGAGCGCCCTGTCCGTCAAGGCGAACGATCGTACCGATGGAGCGAACGACATGGCCGACGTCCCCGCCCGGCTCCCCATGGAGTGGATCGCCGCGTCCCTCAAGCGCGAACGCGCCCGCGCCGGGCTGTCCCTGTCCGAGCTGGCCAAGCGCGCCGGGATCGCGAAGTCGACGCTGTCCCAACTGGAGGCGGCGAGCGGCAATCCGAGCATGGAGACGATCTGGGCGCTCGCGGTGGCGCTCGGCGTGCCCTTCAGTGCGCTGGTCGAGTCGCCCGCGCCGGCCGTCCAGGTCATCCGGGCCGGCGAGGGCCCCACGGTCCACTCGGACCGGTCCAGCTATGTGGCCGCGCTGCTCTCGGCGAGCCCGCCGAACGTGCGGCGGGACGTCTACCAGGTCTGGCTGGAGCCCGGGACCGTCCGGGATTCCGAACCGCACATTCCCGGGACGGTGGAACACATCGTGGTCGCGGAAGGCGCGGTGAAGGCGGGGCCACGGGGGGGAGAGGTGGAGCTGGGACCCGGGGACTACATGTCGTACCGGGGGGACGTGCCGCACGCCTACGAGGCGCTCGCCGCCGGAACGAAATTCGTGCTCATCATGCAGCACATGTGAACCGGAAATGAACGAAAAAGGCAGGAGCCCCGTTGCCGGAAGGCGCGGGGCTCCTTGGGTACTGCACTCAGGTTCTGCGATCAGGCAGAGATCAGACGGGGGTGACGTTCTCCGCCTGCGGGCCCTTCGGACCCTGCGTCACGTCGAAGCTCACCTGCTGGTTCTCCTCGAGGGAGCGGAAGCCGGAGGCGTTGATCGCGGAGTAGTGAACGAAGACGTCGGGGCCGCCGCCCTCCTGGGCGATGAAGCCAAAGCCCTTTTCGGCGTTGAACCACTTCACGGTTCCGGTAGCCATAAGCCCTCCTTGGGCTCAAAAGGGTTGCCCTGCTCCAGAACCTGCACGTGCGAAACGGTGCTGCACAACTGCATTCGTCTGAAAACGACGAGAGCCCGCGGTCACATGCTCCGCAGGCTCTGTACTGCAAGGGAAACCAAACTGCAACTTGCGGCGAGCCTAGCACGCGGGCAGCCGAAAGCAATAGAGGGCAAGATCACTTCACTCGGATGTTTGAAAGTCTGTAACCCGTTTGACGGCGGGGCCGGTCCCAGCACCGTACAGGACGGGGTCTAGTCTCGCGATGTGGACAATTCTCGCACCCGGCCGCGCGTCGGCCACATCCAGTTCCTGAACTGCCTGCCCCTCTACTGGGGGCTCGCGAGAACCGGCACGCTCCTCGACTTCGAGCTGACCAAGGACACCCCGGAGAAGCTCAGCGAGCAGATCGTGCGCGGCGACCTCGACATCGGCCCCGTCACCCTCGTCGAGTTCCTGAAGAACTCCGACGACCTGGTCGCCTTCCCGGACATCGCCGTCGGCTGCGACGGCCCGGTGATGTCCTGCGTGATCGTCTCGCAGGTCCCGCTGGAGAACCTCGACGGCGCCCGGGTCGCCCTCGGCTCCACCTCACGCACCTCGGTCCGGCTCGCCCAACTCCTGCTGGAGGAGCGGTACGGCGTACGGCCCGACTACTACACCTGCCCCCCCGACCTCAGCCTGATGATGCAGGAGGCGGACGCCGCCGTCCTCATCGGTGACGCGGCCCTGCGCGCCAACCTCCTCGACGGCCCGCGCTTCGGCCTCCAGGTGCACGACCTCGGCGCCCTGTGGAAGGAGTGGACCGGCCTGCCGTTCGTCTTCGCCGTGTGGGCCGCCCGCCGGGACTACGCCGAGCGCGAGCCGTCCCTCACCCGCCAGGTCCACGAGGCCTTCCTCGCCTCCCGCAACCTCTCGCTGGAGGAGGTCGGCAAGGTCGCCGAACAGGCCTCCCGCTGGGAGGCCTTCGACGAGGCCACCCTGGAGCAGTACTTCACCACCCTCGACTTCAGCTTCGGCGCCCCGCAACTGGCGGCCGTCGCCGAGTTCGCCCGCCGCGTGGGCCCGACGACCGGCTTCGCCGCGGACGTGAGGGTGGACCTGCTGCAGCCGTAGGCACACCTCACTACGCTGCTGCACGGAAGGCGTTGGGGGGAGAGTGCGCCATGCAGCCGCTGGAAGTCGACGAGCCGGCCACGGTCGGGCCCTACCGGCTGCTCGGCCGGCTCGGCTCGGGTGGCATGGGCCGGGTCTATCTCGGCCGCAGCACGGGCGGCCGTACGGTCGCCGTGAAGATCGTCCATCCGCACTTCGCGCTGGACGAGGAGTTCCGCGCCCGCTTCCGGCGTGAGGTGGAGGCCGCCCGCCGGGTCGGCGGCGCCTGGACCGCCCCCGTCCTGGACGCGGACCCGGACGCCCGGGTGCCCTGGGTCGCCACCGCATACGCGGCCGGCCCGTCCCTCGCGGCGGCCGTCACCGACGGCGGTCCGCTGCCCGCGCACACCGTACGGGCACTGGGCGCGGGCCTCGCCGAGGCGCTGGCGGCCGTGCACGAACGGGGCCTGGTCCACCGGGACGTGAAGCCGTCCAACGTCCTGCTGACCCTGGACGGGCCGCTGCTGATCGACTTCGGCATCGCCCGGGCCATGGACGGCACGGCGTCCCTGACCTCCACCGGTGTCTCGATCGGCTCCCCGGGCTACATGTCGCCCGAGCAGATCCTCGGCAAGGGCGTCACGGGCGCCGCCGACGTCTTCTCGCTCGGTGCCGTCCTCGTCCACGCGGCCACCGGTGAACCGCCCTTCCGCGGCGACTCCTCGGCCGCCCTGCTCTACAAGGTCGTCCACGAGGAGCCCGAACTGGGCTTTTTGGAGGGTGAGCTGCGGGAGGTGGCGGCGGCCTGCCTGGCCAAGGACCCGGCGGCCCGTCCCGCGCCCGCCGAGGCCGGCCGGCGGCTCGCCCCCGGCGGCGCCGCCCGCCTGGTCGCCGGCGGCTGGCTGCCGGGCGCCCTGGTGGAACAGGTCAGCCGCAGCGCCGTGAGCCTGCTCAACCTGGACACGGGAGAGACGGCCCCCTCGGGCCCCGTGCCCTTCACCAGCCCTGCGGTGGACGGACCGCCGGTCCCGCCCCGGCCGACCCCGTCCCCCGGCGCCGGGGCGTTCGGCCCGGCTCCCGTGATGACACCGGCGCGGACTCCGTCCGCCGGCCCACCCGCCGGACCGCTCGGCACCCCGAACGACCTGCCCGCGCCGCCGACGGTCCTGCCCGCGCCGCCGACCGTCGTGCCCGCGCCGCGGGACGTGCCGGCGCCCGGCCGGGTCTCCGTGAGCGTGGCGGCGGACTCCGCACCGGCCCAGGGCGGCCGTGGGCGCCGGGTGAGCTGCACGGTGGTGCTGGCGGTCGCCGGAGCACTGGCCGCGGTGTCCCTGGGGGCCGGCGTCCTGCTGCGGCCCTGGTTCGGGCAGAGCGACGCGGGCAGCGGAGGCGGCGCCAAGGTCGACTCCCCGGCGCCCGGCTCGGCGACCGGCGGCTCCGCCACCGGCACCGGCGACGGGCCCGGCGCGATCCCGGCGCGCTATCTCGGCACCTGGCAGGGCCAAGCCACCGGCCTCGGCGGCAACCTGCCCATGGGCACCTTCCGGCTCACCGTCCACCAGGCCGCGGTCGGTGCGGAGTTGGGGCGGCTCCGCCAGATCGACCAGATCGGCGGTGTCTGCACCGACGTCCTCACCCTGAAGAAGGTGACGAAGACCCGGATCCTCGCGACCTCCGTGGGCGCCGCGGACAACCCCGGGCACTGCGTACCCACCCCGCACCAGGTGGAGTTGACCCCGGCCGGCGACGATCTGACGTTCACGTCGGACAGTTCCGACGAGGGCAACCCGGTCGCGCGCATGTCGAAGGTCGAGTAGGGGCGGCCGCCCCGGCGAGTCCGTCCCAGGAGGCCGGTCTCAGAAGTCGGGTCTCAGGAGTCCGGTCTCAGGAGACCGGTCTCAGGAGGCCGGTCTCAAGAGCCGGGTCTCAGGAATCCGACGGGACCTTGTACTTCCGTACCGTCCCCGCGATCTTCCGTATCGTCGCGTCCGGCACCTCCCCGGCCACGTTCTTGGCGCCGAAGAACGACCAGGAGGCCACCTTCCCGTCGGTGCCCTCGAAGGCGAACGTCCACGCCTTGCCGTCCGACGCGCACTTCGCCGACTTCCTCACGCCCACGGACCACGCGCTGCCCAGACTGCCCTCGAGGCCGGAGGCCGACGTGAACGACTCGACGGGGCCCGTCCGCACCTTGGCCTTGTCCGGCTGGGTGTACTGCCCGTACACCCAGGTCTTCGGATCGGCGCCGGCGACCTCCCGGGTGCTCAGGCCGCTCTCGTTGCCCCTGCTGCCCACCGCGGCCAGCGGAGAGTACTCCGGCGTGCCGTCCTTGTCGTCGTCCGAGGCGCACCACGTCTTCTTCAGGAAGGCGGGCGCGCGCATGGCGATGAGCGGCTTGTCGTCCGGGTCCCCGTTCTTCGAAACCCAGGTGACCCAGTTGGAGGACTGGATCTCCCACCCCGGCGGGACGTCGAACTCGATGCCCTCGCCCGGGTTCGCCACGACCTTCCAGCCCTTGATGGTGGCCGTCTCGGTGCCGGAGCCCCGCGAGTCGGCCGAACTCGGAGAGGGGGACGCGGTGCCGGTGGGCTTCGGCCCGGGCCCGTCGTGCCGGTTGTCGCCGAGCATGACGACCCCGGTGACCACCGCCGCCAGCACCACCGCCGCCGCCGCGATGACGGCGACGAGCTTCGTCCGGTTCGGGCCACCCGCCGGCGGCGGCACGGGCGCGCCGGTCCGCTGCGTGGGCGCGGCCCACGGCTGAGGCTGCTGGTAGGGGTTCGGCTGGTGATACCCGGGCTGTTGGTACGGG
This sequence comes from Streptomyces sp. NPDC051133, assembly GCF_040682635.1. Taxonomy (NCBI): domain Bacteria; kingdom Bacillati; phylum Actinomycetota; class Actinomycetes; order Kitasatosporales; family Streptomycetaceae; genus Streptomyces; species Streptomyces sp. NPDC051133. Next base: position 25,292 of record NZ_JBFBBK010000028.1, on the reverse strand, counting down.
TTCGGCTGGTGCCCGACCGGGGGCTGCCGCGGGTCCTGCCCGCCCCCCGGCGACTGCTCTCCTGGCCACATGCGCCGTAACGATACGGCGGGAGTCGGCACGTGCGGACACCGGTTCGGCCCTCCGCCCGGCCCCGCGCTCGATAGGCTCTCCCCACCATGAGTGACGTGCTGCTGTGGGCCGTTGCCGCCCTGTGGGGCGCGGCGGCGGGCGTGCTGCTCCCCAGGGCCGCGTTCCGCTTCGCCGTCCCGGAGGGGGAGGAGTGGCGGGACCGGTGCCCGCGGGGGCATGCCCTCCGGGGCTGGCTCGGCCCGGCGCGCTGCGGCCGGTGCCCGCGCGGTGACGCCGACGCCCCCGGGACGTCGTACACCCCCTCCGTCCTCCTCCTCGCCACCGCGACCGCCCTGACCTGCGCGGCCCTCGCCGCCGCCACCGGCACCCGGCCCGAGCTGGCGGTCTGGCTGCTGCTCGCCCCCGTCGGCGTGCTGCTGGCCGTGGTCGACTTCCGGGTGCGGCGGCTGCCCGACCCGCTGACCCTGCCGCTCGCCGTCGCCGCCCTCGCCCTGCTCGGCCCGACCGCCCTGCTGCCCGAGCACGCCGGCCACTGGCTCACCGCGCTGTACGGCGCCCTCGCGCTCGGCGCCGGCTACTACCTGCTGTACCTCATCAACCCCTCCGGCATGGGCTTCGGCGATGTGAAGCTGGCCGTGGGGATGGGCGCCGTACTCGGCTGGTACGGCTGGTCCACGGTCCTGCTCGGCAGCTTCGCCGGGTTCCTGTTCGGCGCGCTCTACGGCGGCGCGCTCGTCGTGGCCCGGCGGGCGGGCCGCAAGACGGCGATCCCGTTCGGCCCCTTCCTCATGGCCGGCGCCTTCGCGGGGCTGCTCATCGGCGCGTACGCGGCCTGAGGTCCGCCGCGGAAATCGGCTGGCGTAGGCTGAGTCAGTCCGCCCACCCGTCTCCCGCCACCACCCTTGCACCGAGCGCTCCGCGCGCACCTTTTATTTTCCTTGACGAAAGGGACGCCCCGGTGACCGAGAAGGCCGAGCTTCAGTCCGTCCTCGACCGTGCCGCGGCCGGCGGACGGATCACCCCGGAAGAGGCCCTCGACCTCTACCGCGGCGCCCCGCTGCACGCACTGGGCGCCGCCGCCGACGCCGTACGCCGCCGCAAGTACGCCGGCATCGAGCACATCGCCACGTACATCATCGAGCGCAACATCAACTACACGAACGTGTGTGTCACGGCGTGCAAGTTCTGCGCCTTCTACGCGGCCCCCAAGGACACGGCCAAGGGCTGGACCCGCGACCTCGACGACATCCTGCGCCGCTGCGCGGAGACCGTCGAGCTGGGCGGCACCCAGATCATGTTCCAGGGCGGCCACCACCCCGACTACGGCGTCGAGTACTACGAGAAGCACTTCAAGGCCATCAAGGACGCCTTCCCGCAGCTGGTGATCCACTCGCTGGGCGCCTCCGAGGTCGAGCACATGGCCCGGATCAGCGGAGTCTCGGTCGAGGAGGCCATCACCCGCATCCACGAGGCGGGCCTGGACTCCTTCGCCGGTGCCGGTGCCGAGCTGCTCCCCGAGCGGCCGCGCAAGGCCATCGCCCCGCTGAAGGAGAGCGGCGAGCGCTGGCTGGAGATCATGGAGACCGCGCACGAGCTGGGCGTGGAGTCGACGTCCACGATGCTGATGGGCACCGGCGAGACGAACGCCGAGCGCATCGAGCACCTGCGGATGATCCGTGACGTGCAGGACCGCACGGGCGGCTTCCGGGCCTTCATCCCGTACACCTACCAGCCCGAGAACAACCACCTGAAGGGCCGCACGCAGGCCACCCTCTTCGAGTACCTGCGGATGATCGCGATCGCCCGCCTCTTCCTGGACAACGTCCAGCACATCCAGGGCTCCTGGCTGACCACCGGCAAGGAGGTCGGCCAGCTGTCCCTGCACTACGGCGCGGACGACCTCGGCTCGATCATGCTGGAGGAGAACGTGGTCTCCTCGGCCGGCGCCAAGCACCGCTCCAACCGGCTGGAGATCATCGATCTCATCCGCCGGGCGGGCCGCGTCCCCGCGCAGCGCGCCACGACGTACGAGCACCTCGTCGTCCACGACGACCCGGCGAACGACCCCGCCGACGACCGCGTGGTCTCCCACATCTCCTCCACGGCCATCGAGGGCGGCACGGCCCACCCCGAGCTGAAGCTGCTGGCGTCCAACTAGAGCGAACCAGGGTTCCCGTGCTCACACTTCACGTCGCCGAGCGGTCGCCCGAGGCGGCGGTCCTGGTCGACGGGGCGTCCGTCGCCGCCGTCGGCCGGTACCAGGAGCTGGCCGACGGCCACCCGGGGGCGCGGGTGCGGCGCTGGCCCGGCATCCTGACCCCCGGACTGCTGAACCCGTACGGTCCCGAGCTGCTGGAGGCCACCTACCATCCCGACCCGCGCGAGGCCGACGCTCTCGGTACCGAGCCCATCGGCGGGGAGCGGGCCCGGGAGATCTTCCGCACCGACCCCGCGCGGCTCGGCGCGAGCGCGCGGCGCGGGGTGCAGCGGATGCTGGCGCACGGCACGGTGGCGGTGGCCGGGGAGCTGCGGTCGCGGGCCGTGGCCGACGCGGTGCGCCGGGCCGGACTCGCGGTGGGACAGCGGCCGGACCGGCTCCCGGGCCCGGCGGCACTGTCCCCGGTGCCGCTGATCCTGCTGCCGGGGCTGGTGCCGGGCGGCCCCGCCCGATTCGCCGTGTTCGACGTCGCGGACCGTGCCGAACTGGTCCGGCGCGGCGCCGGGACCTGTGTGGCGACCGTGATCGGCGGACGGCTGGTGTACCGCGGCCGCTGATCACGGCTCAGCCCGCGAACGCCCGCGCGAACGCCCCCGAACTCTGGCTCACCCCACTGCAGTCGGTGGCCGCGTCGTCCTGCCCGGACTTCCCGTCCGGGCACCGCCGGTCGCGGAAGGCGGCCCACATCGACACCCAGGCGATCTCCTTCTCCTCGGCGAACGCCCGCACCTGATCCGCGTCGGAGAGCGTGAACGTCTCCCCGCCCACGTCGTCGACCGGCTGGGCCTGGTGCGGCATGGTGTTCCCCTCGATGGGCGTCATGTTCGCCCTGGCCGGCACCCTGATGGCGAAGTCCCTGGAACGGCCCGCCCGGAAAGTCCTGAGGAGCATCCTGAACTTCCTCTGGCCGGGCCCGGACGGCCGCCTCGGCAGCGCCCTGTGGGACCTGTCGACGTACCTCTTCTGCTGGATCCTCGGCTTCGCCCACCGCGACGGCCTGCTCCAGCGGACGAAGCCGGCGCTCGTCGGTGTCCTGTCGTGTGCCGCGCTGGGCTACGGCGCCTGGTACGCCTTCTCCCACCGGGCCGGCTTCGGCACCTACGACCTCGACGAGAACCCCCTCGCCCAGGCCTTCCGGTCGGCCGGTTTCGTCCTGCCGCTGATGTGGGCGAAGGCGTACTTCCGGATCGGCTTCGCCCGGCTCACCCGCTTCCGGCGCCTGGACCGGACGGTCACCGTCTTCAACGCGCGCGCGGTGACGATCTACCTCTGGTACGAGATCGCCCTGATCCTGGCCGTCCCGCTGATCGACCGGCTGTGGGACGTGCCCGCCTTCGAGACGTACCTCCCTCTCGACAGCCAGTGGTTCGTGTTCGGCACCGGCTGGATCCTGATCGCCGTCTTCGCGCTGCTGTGCGGCCGGGTCGAGGACGTCGCGGCACGCAAGAAGCCCCGCCTCCTGCCGTGTGGGCGTACTGCAACAATGGGCGGGTGACCCGCGCATCCCTGGACAAGCAGCCGCACGAAGTCGCCTCGATGTTCGACAACGTGGCGGAAAAGTACGACCTGACCAACGACGTGCTGTCGATGGGGCAGGACCGGCGCTGGCGCAAGGAGGTGGCGAGAGCGGTCGACGCGCGCCCCGCGCAGAAGGTCCTCGACCTCGCCGCCGGTACGGCCACCTCCTCGCTGCCCTTCGCGCAGACCGGCGCGTACGTCGTCCCCTGCGACTTCTCCCTCGGGATGCTCCAGGTCGGCAAGCGCCGGCACGCCTGGCTGCCGTTCACGGCGGGCGACGCGACGAGGCTGCCGTTCAAGGACGACACCTTCGACGCGGTGACGATCTCCTTCGGGCTGCGCAACGTGCAGGACACGGACGCGGCCCTGCGGGAGATGTACCGGGTGACCCGGCCCGGCGGGCGCGTGGTGATCTGCGAGTTCTCCCACCCGACCTGGGCGCCCTTCCGCACGGTCTACACCGAGTACCTGATGCGGGCCCTGCCCCCGGTCGCGCGCGCGGTGTCCTCGAACCCGGACGCCTACGTCTACCTCGCCGAGTCCATCCGCGCCTGGCCCGACCAGCCGGGCCTGGCCGAGCGGCTGCGCAAGGCGGGCTGGTCGAGGGTGGCGTGGCGCAACCTCACCGGCGGGGTCGTCGCACTGCACCGGGGCTTCAAGGAGAGCTGACCCGCACGGGCGGCCGTCTCAGCGGTCGATCATCTCGAAGGCGTCCCCGGGCTCGCCCAGTTCCCGCTGGAGCCCGCCCGAGGGCGGCCTCGGGATGCGCGGCTCGCGCACGCCCCCGCCGCCTTCTCCCTCACCGAAGTCGAACCACACGTACACCATGGAGTCCGGCGGCACCTCGGCGCCGGGCTGCGGGTACTGGCGGACGACGTAGTCGACGACGGTGCGGTGGAAGTCCGGCCGGTCCGGCGCGTTGAGGAACAGCCCCCGCGCCCGGGCGGTCTCGCGCGCGTCCATGGCCATCAGACCGACGAGACGAGGCACGCGCACTTCGGGTGTTTTGGGTGGTATGCGCACAGATGTCACCCCCAGTGGTACTGGAAGGGTAACTCCGGGGTGCCCCGGCCGGAAGGCGCCGGTGTCTTTCTGTAGCAGACGACTACTCAGCGTTGCCGAGGGGGAGTCGGAAGCAGAGCGCGTTCTCGTCCAGCGTGGGATGGGGGTACGTCTCCGCCGGTGTCATACCGAGCCGCCGGGTCACCGCGATCGACCGCTCGTTGCCCGGCCGGACCATCGCCACCACACCCGGCACCCCCGCCGCCCGCACCCGCTCCAGGGTCTCGCGCGCGGCCGCCGTGACGTACCCCTTGCCCCAGTGCCTGCGGCCGAGCCGCCAGCCGATCTCCGTCTCGCCCACCGGGCCCCAGGCGGGCTGCCAGGGCTGGGCGCCGGTGAAGCCGATGACCTCCCCCGACTCGTCCAGCATCGTCCACAGGCAGAAGCCGAGTTCGGCGTCGTGGCGCCGCTGGCGCGCGGTGAGTTCCTCGTAGACCGAGAGCGCGGCCGGCTTGCCGCCGTAGAACTCCATGACCTCGGGGTCGGCGAAGACCCGATGCCAGGCGACGGCGTCCTCGTGGGTGGGAACGCGCAGCCGTACCGCGGGGAGAGGTGGGTTCACAGGGCAGCCCTTCAGCCGGGTGATCAATTCTGCTGAATAGACTGCCCATGTCCAGTGCCGGTCGGCACGCAGATTTCGAACTTGGGGAGATCCCGCCGTGACCGTCGTGAAGGAGCCCCTCTCCGAAAACACCGCCGACGTGATCGTCGTCGGCGCGGGGCCGGCCGGCTCCACGACCGCCTACCACCTCGCCAAGGCCGGTCTCGACGTCCTGCTCCTGGAGAAGACCGAGTTCCCGCGCGAGAAGGTCTGCGGCGACGGCCTCACCCCGCGCGCGGTCAAGCAGCTCGTGGCCATGGGCATCGACATCTCCGAAGAGGCCGGCTGGCTGCGCAACAAGGGCCTGCGCATCATCGGCGGCGGCTCCCGCCTCCAGCTGGACTGGCCGGATCTCGCCGCCTACCCGAACTACGGACTCGTCCGCAAGCGCGACGACTTCGACGAGCAGCTCGCCCGCAACGCCCAGAAGGCCGGCGCCCGCCTCTTCGAGCGCTGCAACGTGAGCGGCCCGGTCGTCGACGACCGCACCGGCCGCATCACCGGCGTCACCGCCAAGCTCGGCGAGGAGAAGCGCGAGGTCACCTTCCGCGCGCCGCTCGTCGTCGCCGCCGACGGCAACTCCACCCGGCTCTCCCTCGCGATGGGCCTGCACCGCCGCGAGGACCGCCCGATGGGCGTCGCGGTGCGCACCTACTTCACCTCGCCCCGCCACGAGGACGACTACCTGGAGTCCTGGCTGGAACTGTGGGACCGCCGCGGCCCCCAGGACCGCCTGCTGCCCGGCTACGGCTGGATCTTCGGCATGGGCGACGGCACGTCCAACGTCGGCCTCGGCGTCCTGAACACCTCTGCCTCCTTCAAGGAGCTGGACTGGCGCGAGATCCTCAAGGCCTGGTGCGCCTCCATGCCCGAGGACTGGGGCTACACCCCCGAGAACATGACCGGCCCCATCCGCGGCGCCGCCCTGCCCATGGCCTTCAACCGCCAGCCGCACTACACGCGCGGGCTGCTGCTCGTCGGCGACGCCGGCGGCCTGGTGAACCCCTTCAACGGCGAGGGCATCGCCTACGCCATGGAGTCCGGCCAGATCGCCGCCGACGTCATCGTCCAGGCCCACGCGCGGGCCACGCCCGCACAGCGCGAGATCGCCCTGCAGCGCTACCCGCGCGTCCTCAAGGACACCTACGGCGGCTACTACACCCTCGGCCGCGCCTTCGTGAAGCTCATCGGCAACCCGAAGGTCATGCAGATCGCCGCCCAGCGCGGCCTGACCCACCCGGTGCTGATGAAGTTCACCCTGAAGCTGCTGGCGAACCTCACCGACCCCACGGGCGGCGACGCGATGGACCGCATCATCAACGGTCTGAGCAAGGTGGCCCCGAAGGCGTGAGCCCGCTCCAGGCCCGGCTCAGGGCCTCGGCCTTGGCGGCCCGGCGGGCGTACACCTCGTCCCGCCGGTCCGCCATCTGCCGCAGCGCGTCCTTTTTCTCCCGCTTCGAGAGCCGGTCCAGGTAGATGTGCCCCTGGGTGTGGTCGGTCTCGTGGGCCAGGCAGCGCGCGAAGTACCCCGTGCCCTCGACGACGACGGGGTTGCCGTCCCTGTCCTGCCCCCGCACGACGGCCCGGTCCGGCCGCGGGACGTCCATCACGGCACCGGGCACCGACAGGCACCCCTCGCCCTCGTCCAGCAGCCGCCGCCCGCGCGACGGCGTCTCCAGCACCGGATTGACGACGTGCCCGACATGTCGGACACCGTCGTCATCGGGGCAGTCGTACACGAACAGGCGCAGATCCACGCCCACCTGATTCGCCGCCAGCCCCGCCCCCTCGGCGGCGTACATGGTGAGGAACAGGTCGTCGACGAGCGCGGAGAGGTCGGGCCCGAACTCGGTGACGTCCCGGCACGGCTTGTGCAGCACCTCCTCACCGACCTCGGTGATCCGGCGCACCCTGCCGCGCCCGGCCTCGGGGGCGTGGCGCGGGTAGTGGTCTGCGGGGCTTCCTTGCACGAACACGCGTGGCATCGCGCGGTCTCCTTCGCTCAGCGACGGACCGCCGGACGGCGGCCCGGTCCGAGCATGTCAGGACGACCTGTCAGATGCCGCGGGAACGACGCAAGGGCCGCTGCCCCCGAGCGGCTGCGGCCCTACGCGCGTGAGAGGTGCGGGGTGCTCAGAGCACCCGCACGGCGCCGGTCGGCGGGTCGTACGACAGCGGGTGCTCCCCGACGCCGCTCGACGGGTTCTGCGCGCCGACGAACATACCGTCGCCCACGTACACCGCGACGTGGTACGCGCTGCCCGCGCTGCCCCAGTACAGGATGTCGCCCGGCTGCAGGTTGCTCAGCGAGACCTGGGTGCCGGCCGTCGACTGGTCCTGGGAGACACGCGGCAGGCTGATGCCGACCTGCTTGAAGGCCGTCTGCACGAGGCCGGAGCAGTCGTATGCGGACGGGCCGGTGGCGCCGGAGACGTACGCCTTGCCGATCTGCGCCTTGACGAAGCTGACGACGGCCGCGGCGGAACCGGTGGCCGTGGACGTGCTCGTGGAGGTCGAGGTGGAGCCGGTGCTCGCCGTGGTGGAGAGCGTCGTCCGCTCCGCGCTGCGGGAGGCGCGCGCGGCGGCCTCCTTGCGGGCGGCCTCCTCGGCCTTCTTCTTGGCGGCGGCCGCCTTCTGCTTGGCGTCCGCGAGGTCCGCCTTGGCCTGCTTCGCGGCGTTTGCGGCGGCCGCGTCGCGCTCGGCCTGAAGCTGGTAGTTCGCGGCGGCCTGCTGCGTGGCGTCCGCGGACTGGGCTGCCTGGGCGGCCAGGTCGGCCGTCAGGGTGGGCAGTTCGAGGGTCTGCGTCACCGGCTCGGCCGCGTTGGCCGAGCCGGACGCCCCGGCGACTGCCAGGGTGCTGAGGACGCCACCGGCAACTCCGGCCCGCATCGCGAGGGTGGACGCGCTGCGGCGGGGCTTCCGGTGGCTGCGTATGTGAGCGGTGTGGGACATGGGAATAACCGGTACCAGGGGCTCCTTCATATCTTCAAGAAACGTGTGCTGCGCCACAGTTGTTCACCGGTGCCCCAGAAACCCGGGCGTGTCGCTCTTTATTGACGCCGTAACGGACATTGCGGACGCCTGTGATCAAGCCCTTGATCACGGTCTTTGATCATTACGTCCGAATTGCCCCCCGCCTACCATCGGTTGGGGTCGTTGGCCAAGCCCGGTTCTCATGGACCTCTCATGGATGTGGCGGAGGTCACGGAACGGTCACCGGAAGCGCCGCGTCCGCGCACAAGAGGCTCGTGAACGCGTGCACGCATCCCGGCCCGCGTCCACATCCGGCCCGGCACCTACCTCTGATGTGTGAACGCGGCCCTCTATCAGCCCCCGCCGTCCAACTCCAATTTGCATGCGTCGGAAGTCTCTTGATATGGAGACGCCCCCTCCGGCCTGCGATGACGAGCAAAAATGTCACTTCTGGTGATCAACTGAACGCTTCGCGTATGAAGATCACTCATCATCCGACTTCATGATCCTTCGTCAGGTGGTGGAGATCACAAAGCTCGTGCAATACCCCGTGTCGCAGATCACAGAGCGGCGGGCATAAGATGCGAGGCAGTTGGGCTTGTGACCTGCTTCACATGTTCTCGATCTTCGCCCGGGACCAGCGGGGTTCGTGGGACCGGTGAGGCGGATGTGAGCCCAGTGCAACCGCCAGCAGTCAGTGCCGACTGAGAGGAGCGAGGAGCGGTGAACGCGTATGCGCCCATCCTCGTACTGGGAGCCCTCGGGGCAGGCTTTGCGATCTTCTCCGTGGTCATGGCCACGCTGATCGGTCCGAAGCGGTACAACCGCGCCAAGCTCGAGGCCTACGAGTGCGGCATCGAGCCGACCCCCACGCCGGCCGGCGGCGGGCGCTTCCCCATCAAGTACTACCTGACGGCGATGCTCTTCATCGTCTTCGACATCGAGATCGTCTTCCTCTACCCCTGGGCCGTCACCTTCGACGCCCTGGGGATCTTCGGGCTCGTGGAGATGCTGCTCTTCGTGCTCACCGTCTTCGTCGCGTACGCGTACGTATGGCGGCGCGGCGGCCTGGAATGGGACTGAGGGGCCTTTAACGACATGGGACTCGAAGAAAAACTGCCGAGCGGCTTCCTGCTGACCACCGTCGAGCAGGCCGCGGGCTGGGTGCGCAAGGCGTCCGTCTTCCCCGCCACCTTCGGCCTCGCCTGCTGCGCCATCGAGATGATGACCACCGGCGCCGGCCGGTACGACCTGGCGCGCTTCGGCATGGAGGTCTTCCGCGGCTCGCCGCGCCAGGCGGACCTGATGATCGTCGCCGGCCGGGTCAGCCAGAAGATGGCGCCCGTCCTCAGGCAGGTCTACGACCAGATGCCCAACCCGAAATGGGTGATCTCCATGGGCGTCTGCGCCTCCTCGGGCGGCATGTTCAACAACTACGCGATCGTCCAGGGCGTCGACCACATCGTCCCGGTCGACATCTACCTCCCCGGATGTCCGCCCCGCCCCGAGATGCTGATGGACGCGATCCTCAAGCTCCACCAGAAGATCCAGTCCTCCAAGCTCGGCGTCAACGCCGAGGAAGCGGCCCGCGAGGCAGAGGAAGCGGCGCTCAAGGCCCTGCCCACGATCGAGATGAAGGGGCTGCTGCGGTGAGCGACGCGAACGGCACCAACGGCGCGAACGGGGTGAACGGCTCCGCGAACGGGGTGAACCCCGAGAAGGATCTCGCCGCCTCCAATCTGCCCGGCCAGCGCGGCCAGGGCGGGGAGGAGATCCGCGTCCAGCGCGGCATGTTCGGCGCCGACAACGGCGGCGACACCTCCGGCTACGGCGGCCTGGTCCGCTCGGTCCGACTCCCCGGACCGGCGACCCGCCCCTACGGCGGCTGGTTCGACGAGGTCGCCGACGAGCTGGAGGGCGCCCTGGAGGAACAGGGACTCCTCCCGGACAACGCCATCGAGAAGACGGTCGTCGACCGCGGCGAGCTGACCTTCCACATCGAGCGCGAGCACCTGCTCCGCGTCGCCCGCACCCTGCGCGACGACCCGGCCCTGCGCTTCGAACTGTGCACCGGCGTCAGCGGCGTCCACTACCCGCACGACAAGGGCCGCGAGCTGCACGCCGTCTACCACCTGCGCTCGATCACCCACAACCGGCTGATCCGCGTCGAAGTCAGCGCCCCCGACAGCGACCCGCGCATCCCGTCGCTGGTCTCCGTCTACCCGACCAACGACTGGCACGAGCGTGAGACGTACGACTTCTTCGGCATCGTCTTCGACGGTCACCCGGCCCTGACCCGGATCATGATGCCGGACGACTGGCAGGGCCACCCGCAGCGCAAGGACTACCCCCTCGGCGGCATCCCCGTCGAGTACAAGGGCGCCCAGATCCCTGCTCCGGACCAGCGGAGGTCGTACTCGTGAGCACTTCCCAGGCTTCCCCTCGCGAGACCACCGAGGGAACCGTCTACACGGTCACCGGTGGCGACTGGGACGAGATCGTCCAGTCGGCGGCCCGCGCCGACGACGAACGCATCGTCGTCAACATGGGTCCTCAGCATCCGTCCACCCATGGAGTGCTCCGTCTGATCCTGGAGATCGAGGGCGAGACGGTGACCGAGGCCCGCTGCGGCATCGGCTATCTGCACACCGGCATCGAGAAGAACCTTGAGTTCCGCACGTGGACGCAGGGCACCACCTTCGTCACGCGCATGGACTACCTGACGTCCTTCTTCAACGAGACCGCCTACTGTCTCGCCGTCGAGAAGCTCCTCGGCATCGAGGACGACATCACCGAGCGCGCAAAGATCATCCGGGTGCTCCTGATGGAGCTGAACCGGATGTCCTCCCACCTGGTGTGCATCGCCACCGGCGGCATGGAGCTCGGCGCCACCACGATCATGATCTACGGATTCCGTGATCGTGAAATGATTCTCGACCTCTACGAGCTCATCACGGGCCTGCGGATGAACCACGCGTACATCCGCCCCGGCGGACTCGCCCAGGACCTGCCCCCGGGCGCGGTGGACCAGATCCGCGAGTTCGTGAAGAAGATGAAGAAGAACCTCCCGGAGTACGACAAGCTCGCCACCGGGAACCCCATCTTCAAGGCCCGCATGCAGGACATCGGCTACCTCGACCTGGCCGGCTGCATGGCCCTCGGCGCCACCGGCCCGATCCTGCGCTCCACCGGCCTGCCGCACGACCTGCGCAAGGCCCAGCCGTACTGCGACTACGAGACGTACGACTTCGACGTCCCCACCGCCGACAGCTGCGACGCCTACGGCCGCTTCCTGGTCCGCCTGGAGGAGATGCGCCAGTCGCTCGGGATCATCGAGCAGTGCCTGGACCGGCTCCAGCCGGGGCCGGTCATGGTCGCCGACAAGAAGATCGCCTGGCCCGCCCAGCTCGCCCTGGGACCCGACGGGCTCGGCAACTCCCTCGACCACATCAAGAAGATCATGGGCACCTCCATGGAGGCCCTGATCCACCACTTCAAGCTCGTCACCGAGGGCTTCCGCGTACCGCCGGGACAGGCGTACGCGGCCGTCGAGTCCCCCAAGGGCGAACTCGGCGTGCACGTCGTCTCCGACGGCGGCACCCGCCCCTACCGGGTCCACTTCCGGGACCCGTCCTTCACCAATCTGCAGGCCATGGCGGCGATGTGCGAAGGCGGCCAGGTCGCCGACGTCATCGTCGCCGTCGCGTCCATCGACCCCGTGATGGGAGGCGTCGACCGGTGACCACCTCTTCTTCGGAGCGGGGCGTCAGCCTGGGCATGCCCGAACTGCCCGCGCCCGCGTACCCGGACGACGTCCGGGCCCGGCTGGAGGCGGACGCGCGCGAGGTGATCGCGCGCTACCCGGACTCCCGGTCCGCCCTGCTGCCGCTCCTCCACCTCGTGCAGGCGGAGGAAGGCCACGTCACGCGCACCGGAATGCGGTTCTGCGCGGACATGCTCGACCTGACCACGGCCGAGGTCACCGCCGTCGCCACCTTCTACACCATGTACCGGCGCAAGGCCTCCGGCGACTACCAGGTGGGCGTGTGCACCAACACGCTGTGCGCGGTGATGGGCGGCGACGCCATCTTCGAGACCCTCCAGGAGCACCTGGGCGTCGGCAACGGTGAGACCACCGACGACGGCAAGGTCACGCTGGAGCACATCGAGTGCAACGCGGCCTGCGACTACGCGCCGGTCGTGATGGTCAACTGGGAGTTCTTCGACAACCAGACGCCCGGCAGCGCCAAGCGCCTGGTCGACGACCTGCGGGCGGACCGGCCCGTCCAGCCCACGCGCGGGGCGCGGCTGTGCACCTTCAAGGAGACCGCGCGGATTCTGGCCGGCTTCCCCGACGAGCGGCCAGGGGCCGTCGAGGAGGGCGGCAGTGCGGGACCCGCGTCGCTGGTGGGCCTTCGCCTGGCAAGGGGAGAGGCCGCACCCGCGCGCGTGGTCCATCCGCGCGGAGGTCCACATGATGACCCGCAGGACCGGGTGCACGAGCCGTCGCCGGCCGAACACCTCAGTTCCCATGACGCGCCGCAGGAGACCTCGGCCTCCGACCCGGCTCACCCCGCAGGGCCTACCGCAGAGGAGGGGGAGTGATGACCGTGGCACCCGAACTCAAGGACTCGAGCCCCGAGAAGCTGCTCGCACCCGTGCTGTCGGCCTTCTGGGACGAGGACCGGTCCTGGAGCATGGACGTCTACCGGAGGCATGAGGGGTACGAGGGGCTCCGCAAGGCGCTCGCCATGACCCCGGACGACCTGATCGCGTACGTCAAGGAGTCCGGACTGCGCGGGCGCGGCGGCGCGGGATTCCCGACCGGAATGAAGTGGCAGTTCATTCCTCAGGGTGATGGAAAACCGCACTATCTAGTTGTCAACGCCGACGAGTCGGAGCCGGGCACCTGCAAGGACATCCCGCTCCTCTTCGCGAACCCGCACAGCCTCATCGAGGGCATTGTGATCGCGTGTTACGCCATCAGGTCGTCGCATGCCTTCATCTATCTGCGTGGTGAAGTCGTCCCCGTTCTGCGGCGGTTGCACGAGGCCGTGCGCGAGGCCTACGCGGCGGGCTACCTCGGCGAGAACATCCTGGGCAGCGGACTCGACCTCGAACTCACCGTGCACGCGGGCGCCGGCGCGTACATCTGCGGTGAGGAGACCGCACTGCTCGACTCGCTCGAAGGCCGCCGTGGTCAACCGCGGCTCCGTCCCCCCTTCCCTGCGGTGGAAGGCCTCTACGCCTGTCCGACTGTTGTGAACAACGTCGAGTCGATCGCGTCGGTTCCCGCCATCCTGAAAAACGGGAAAGACTGGTTCAGGTCGATGGGCAGCGAGAAGTCCCCGGGCTTCACGCTCTACTCCCTCAGCGGCCACGTCGCCAGCCCCGGCCAGTACGAGGCGCCGCTCGGCATCACCCTCCGCCAGCTCCTCGACATGAGCGGCGGCATGCGGACCGGCCACCGCCTGAAGTTCTGGACGCCGGGCGGCTCCTCGACGCCGATGTTCACCGACGAGCACCTCGACGTCCCCCTCGACTACGAGGGGGTCGGCGCCGCCGGCTCCATGCTCGGCACCAAGGCGCTGCAGTGCTTCGACGAGACGACCTGCGTGGTGCGGGCGGTGACCCGCTGGACCGAGTTCTACGCCCACGAGTCCTGCGGCAAGTGCACCCCATGCCGTGAAGGGACGTACTGGCTGGTGCAGTTGCTGCGCGACATCGAGGCCGGCAAGGGCGTCATGTCCGACCTCGACAAACTGAACGACATCGCCGACAACATCAACGGCAAGTCCTTCTGCGCCCTCGGTGACGGCGCGGCATCCCCGATCTTCTCCTCGCTGAAGTACTTCCGCGAGGAGTACGAGCAGCACATCACGGGCCGGGGCTGCCCCTTCGACCCGGCCAAGTCGACGGCCTGGGCGGACCGCCCGGAGGTGAACGCATGACCGTGACCACCAGTGCTCCCGCGGGTGGCGGAGAGGCGGCGGTCCCGCCGGAAGACCTCGTCACGCTGACGATCGACGGCGTCGAGATCAGCGTGCCCAAGGGCACGCTCGTCATCCGGGCCGCCGAGCAGCTCGGCATCGAGATCCCGCGGTTCTGCGACCACCCCCTCCTGGACCCGGCCGGTGCCTGCCGGCAGTGCATCGTCGAGGTCGAGGGCCAGCGCAAGCCGATGGCGTCCTGCACCATCACCTGCACCGACGGCATGGTCGTCAAGACGCACCTCACCTCGCCGGTCGCCGAGAAGGCCCAGCACGGCGTGATGGAGCTGCTGCTCATCAACCACCCGCTCGACTGCCCGGTCTGCGACAAGGGCGGCGAGTGCCCGCTGCAGAACCAGGCCATGTCGCACGGCAACGCCGAGTCCCGCTTCGAGGGCCGCAAGCGGACCTACGAGAAGCCCGTCCCCATCTCCACGCAGGTGCTGCTCGACCGCGAGCGGTGCGTACTGTGCGCCCGCTGCACCCGCTTCTCCAACCAGGTCGCCGGCGACCCGATGATCGAACTGGTGGAGCGGGGCGCGCTGCAGCAGGTCGGCACCGGCGAGGGCGACCCGTTCGAGTCGTACTTCTCCGGCAACACGATCCAGATCTGCCCGGTCGGCGCGCTCACCTCGGCGGCCTATCGTTTCCGCTCCCGCCCCTTCGACCTCATCTCCTCTCCGTCGGTCTGCGAACACTGCTCCGGCGGCTGCGCCACCCGCACCGACCACCGGCGCGGCAAGGTCATGCGGCGGCTCGCCGCCGACGACCCCGAGGTCAACGAGGAGTGGATCTGCGACAAGGGACGCTTCGCGTTCCGGTACGCGCAAGGGAAGGACCGCCTCGACACCCCGCTCGTACGCAACGCGGACGGCGTCCTGGAGCCCACATCCTGGCCGGAGGCACTGGAGGCCGCCGCGCGCGGCCTGAGCGCCGCCCGCTCCCGGGCCGGCGTCCTCACCGGCGGCCGGCTGACCGTCGAGGACGCCTACGCCTACAGCAAGTTCGCGCGCGTGGCCCTCGACACCAACGACATCGACTTCCGCGCGCGCGTGCACAGCGGCGAGGAGGCCGACTTCCTGGCGTCGCGGATCGCCGGCCGTGGCCGTGACCTCGACGGTACGGGCGTCACGTACACCTCCCTGGAGAAGGCCCCCGCGGTCCTGCTGGTCGGCTTCGAGTCGGAGGAGGAGGCGCCCGGCGTCTTCCTGCGGCTGCGCAAGGCCTGGCGCAAGCACAAGCAGCGGGTGTTCGCGCTGTCCACGCACGCCACCCGGGGCCTGGAGAAGGCGGGCGGCACGCTGCTGCCGGCCGCCCCCGGCACCGAGACCGAGTGGCTGGACGCCCTCGCGAGCGGCGTCGGCCTGGAGGAGCCCGGCACGCTCGCCGCCGAGGCACTGCGTGCCGAGGGCGCGGTCATCGTCGCCGGTGAGCGGCTCGCCGCGGTCGCCGGTGGTCTCACCGCCGCCGTACGCGCCGCCGCGGCGACCGGCGCCCACCTGGTGTGGATCCCGCGCCGGGCCGGTGAGCGCGGGGCGATCGAGGCGGGCGCGCTGCCCTCGCTGCTGCCGGGCGGCCGCCCGGCGACCGACCCGCGCGCGCGGGAGGAGGTCGCCGCCGCCTGGGGACTCGCCGAACTCCCGCTGCGCTACGGCCGCGACACCCACCAGATCGTCGAGGCCGCAGCCCGGGGTGAACTGTCGGCGCTGGTGGTCGCGGGCGTGGAGGTCGCCGACCTGCCCGACCCGGCACGCGCGCGTGAGGCGCTCGACAGCGTCGGCTTCCTGGTGTCGCTGGAGCTGCGGCCCAGCGAGGTCACCGAGCGCGCCGACGTCGTCCTGCCGGTCGCCGCGGTCGCCGAGAAGGCAGGCACCTTCCTCAACTGGGAGGGCAGGGTACGCCTCTTCGAGACCGCGCTCAAGCCCGACCAGATGACCCGCCGCCTCGCACCGACCGACACGCGGGTGCTGCAGATGCTGGCCGACGCCATGGACGTCCACCTGGGCCTGCCGGACCTGCGCACCACGCGCGCGGAGATCGACCGGCTCGGCTCCTGGGACGGTCCGCGTGCCACCGAACCGCTGGAGACGGCGGGCGCGCTGCCCCGCCCGGCCGCCGGCGAGGCCGTACTGGCCGGGCACCGGCTGCTGCTCGACCAGGGCGTCCTGCAGGACGGCGACGAAGCCCTCGCCGGCACCCGGCACGCCGCACACGCGCGCGTGTCCGCCGCGACGGCCGCCGAGGCCGGCGTGCAGGACGGCGGCCTCCTCGCCGTCACCGGTTCCGCCGGCTCCGTCGAACTGCCCCTGAAGATCACCGAGATGCCCGACCGGGTGGTCTGGCTCCCGCTGAACTCCGTGGGCGCCGGAGTCGCCTCCGACACCGGGGCGCACCCCGGCTCCCTCGTCCGCATCGGCCCGGCGGCGCTCGCCGAACAGGCCCCCAAGGAGGTGGAGGCATGAGCCCGTACCTCGCCGCTGAAGACCTCTCGATGTTCGGCCGCGACCCCTGGTGGCTGGTCGTCGTCAAGGCCGTCTTCTGCTTCGCCTTCCTGATGGTGACCGTGCTGTTCTCCATCGTCTGGGAGCGCAAGGTCGTCGCCTGGATGCAGCTGCGCATCGGCCCCAACCGGCACGGCCCCTGGGGCATGCTCCAGTCGCTGGCCGACGGCGTGAAGCTGATGCTCAAGGAGGACCTCATCGTCCGCCGCGCGGACAAGGTGGTGTACGTCCTCGCGCCGATCGTCGCGGCCATCCCGGCCTTCATGGCGATCGCGGTGATCCCCTTCGGGCCGGCCGACAACGAGATCTCGATCTTCGGCACGCGCACCACGATGCAGCTGACCGACCTGCCGATCGCGATGCTCTACATCCTCGCGGTCGCCTCCGTCGGCATCTACGGCATCGTCCTCGCGGGTTGGAGTTCCGGATCCACCTACCCGCTCCTAGGAGGCCTGCGCTCCTGCGCGCAGATGATCTCCTACGAGATCGCCATGGGCGCCGCGTTCGCCTCGGTGTTCCTCTACTCGGGGTCGATGTCGACGTCGACGATCGTCGAGCAGCAGCACGACCGCTGGTACATCCTGCTGCTGCCGGTCTCCTTCATCCTCTACATCGTCACGATGGTCGGCGAGACCAACCGCGCCCCCTTCGACATGCCGGAGTCCGAGGGCGACCTGGTCGGCGGCTTCAACACCGAGTACTCGTCCATCAAGTTCGCGATGTTCATGCTCGCCGAGTACGTGAACATGGTGACGGTCTCGGCCGTGTCCACCACCCTGTTCCTCGGCGGCTGGCGCGCCCCCTGGCCGATCAGCTCCTTCTGGGAGGGCGCGAACCACGGCTGGTGGCCCCTGCTCTGGTTCGTGATCAAGGTTCAGTTGCTGCTGTTCTTCTTCATCTGGCTGCGCGGCACACTGCCCCGCGTCCGCTACGACCAGCTGATGAAGCTCGGCTGGAAGGTCCTCATCCCGGTTTCGGTGACCTGGCTGATGCTGGTCGCGACCGTGCGGGCCCTGCGCAACGAGCACTACGACTTCGCCGACATCGCCCTCTACGTCGGCGGCGGAGTCCTCGCCCTGCTGCTGATCTCCTTCCTCGTCGACATGTTCCGCGAGAAGGCGAAGACGGCGGAACAGCCCGCCGCCGAGCAGCCCGGATTCGACCCGATGGCCGGTGGATTCCCCGTACCGCCGCTGCCGGGCCAGGAGCTGCCGCCGGTGCCGAGGCGCCGCTCGCACCACGAGCGGGAGCTGATTGTCAGTGGCGGGCCGGACACTGTCAGTGACGGACCTACGGATGGAAAGGAGGCGTCCGATGGCTGAGGAACCCAAGGACACCAAGCCCGGTTTCCAGAACCCCGTCGCCGGCTTCGGCGTGACCTTCAAGGCCATGTTCAAGAAGCGGCTGACCGAGCAGTACCCGGAGCAGAAGAAGACCACGGCTCCGCGGTTCCACGGACGGCACCAGCTCAACCGCCATCCGGACGGCCTGGAGAAGTGCGTCGGCTGCGAGCTGTGCGCCTGGGCCTGCCCCGCCGACGCCATCTACGTGGAAGGCGCCGACAACACCGACGAGGAGCGCTACTCGCCGGGCGAGCGCTACGGCCGCGTCTACCAGATCAACTACGCCCGCTGCATCCTGTGCGGGCTGTGCATCGAGGCGTGCCCCACGCGCGCGCTGACGATGACGAACGAGTTCGAGCTGGCCGACTCCAGCCGGGCCAACCTCATCTACACGAAGGAACAGCTCCTCGCCGGCCTCGAAGAGGGCATGGTCGACACGCCTCACTCGATCTTCCCCGGGACGGACGAACAGGACTACTACCGGGGCCTGGTGACCCAGGCCGCCCCCGGCACGGTCCGCCAGGTCGCCGTCTCCAAGGGCGAGGTCCCGCAGGAGGCCGCCTCCACCTCCGGCGAGGACGAGCCGGCCTCGGAGAAGGTGATCGGCCGATGACCGCGCAGCACCTCGCCGCCTACACCACCTCCACGGGTGAGGCCTTCCAGTTCTGGGTCCTGGGCACGATCGCGGTGATCGGCGCCCTGTGCACCGTCTTCATGAAGAAGGCCGTGCACAGCGCGCTCTGCCTCGCCGGCACCATGATCATTCTGGCGATCTTCTACCTCGCCAACGGCGCCTACTTCCTGGGAATCGTGCAGATCGTCGTCTACACGGGCGCGATCATGATGCTGTTCCTGTTCGTGGTGATGCTCGTCGGCGTGACGGCCGCGGACTCGCTGAAGGAGACCATCAAGGGCCAGCGCTGGCTGGCCCTTCTCTGCGGAGTCGGCTTCGGCGTCCTGCTGTTCGCCGGCATCGGCAACGCCTCCCTGAAGCAGTTCGCCGGCACCGGCCAGGCGAACGCGAACGGCAACGTGGAGGGCCTCGCCTCCCTCATCTTCACCAAGTACGTCTTCGCCTTCGAAATCACCGGCGCCCTGCTCATCACGGCCGCCGTCGGCGCCATGGTGCTCACTCACCGCGAGCGCACCGAGCGCGCCAGGACCCAGCGCGAGCTGTCCGAACAGCGCATCCGCGAGGGCGCCCACATCCCGCCGCTGCCCGCCCCCGGTGTCTACGCCCGGCACAACGCCGTCGACATCGCGGGCCTGCTGCCCGACGGCACCCCGTCCGAGCTGACCGTCAGCAAGACGCTGCGCGAGCGCGGCCAGATCCGCGACGTGTCCGCGGAGGCGCTCAACGACCTGCGGGCGCTGGAGCAGCGTGCGGAGGAGCGCCTGGAGCGTACGGCGATCGAACCGGCCACGTTCAAGCGGCCCGAGGAGGCGTCGAAGTGAACCCGGTCAACTACCTCTACCTCGCCGCCCTGCTGTTCACGATCGGCGCGACCGGTGTCCTGATCCGCCGCAACGCCATCGTGGTCTTCATGTGCATCGAGCTGATGCTGAACGCCTGCAACCTCGCGTTCGTCACCTTCTCCCGGATGCACGGCAACCTCGACGGCCAGATCATCGCCTTCTTCACGATGGTCGTCGCCGCCGCGGAGGTCGTGGTGGGCCTCGCGATCATCGTGTCGCTGTTCCGTACCCGCCACTCGGCCTCGGTCGACGACGCCAGCCTGATGAAGCTGTAAGGGGTCGGAAGAATCGTGGAGAACCTGATCGCGCTGCTCATCGCGGCGCCCCTGCTCGGAGCGGCCGTCCTCCTGGTCGGCGGCCGACGGCTCGACGCCGTCGGCCACTGGATCGGCACGCTGCTGTCGACCGCCTCCTTCGTGTTCGGTGTGATCCTCTTCGCCGACCTGCTCGGCAGGAACGCCGAACACCGCACACTGACCCAGCACCTGTGGACATGGATCTCGGTCGGCAGCTTCCACGCGGACGTCACCTTCCGCCTCGACCAGCTGTCGATGACCTTCGTCCTGCTGATCACGGGCGTCGGCTCACTGATCCACCTGTACTCGATCGGGTACATGGAGCACGACGAGCGGCGGCGCCGCTTCTTCGGCTACCTGAACCTGTTCCTCGCGGCGATGCTGCTCCTCGTCCTCGCCGACAACTACCTGCTGCTGTACGTCGGCTGGGAGGGCGTCGGCCTCGCCTCGTACCTCCTGATCGGCTTCTGGCAGCACAAGCCCAGCGCCGCCACGGCCGCGAAGAAGGCCTTCCTGGTCAACCGCGTCGGCGACATGGGCCTGTCGATCGCGATCATGCTGATGTTCACCACCTTCGGCAGCTTCGCCTTCGGACCGGTCCTCAGCCACGCCGGTGACGCCTCCGAGGGCAAGCTCACCGCGATCGGCCTGATGCTGCTGCTCGCCGCCTGCGGCAAGTCCGCCCAGGTGCCGCTGCAGTCCTGGCTCGGCGACGCCATGGAGGGCCCGACCCCGGTCTCGGCCCTCATCCACGCGGCGACGATGGTGACCGCGGGCGTGTACCTCATCGTCCGCTCCGCGACCATCTTCAACGCGGCCCCGGACGCCCAGCTCGCCGTCACCGTGGTCGGCGCGGTCACGCTCCTCTTCGGTGCGATCGTCGGTTGCGCGAAGGACGACATCAAGAAGGCGCTGGCCGGCTCGACCATGTCGCAGATCGGCTACATGGTTCTGGCGGCGGGCCTCGGCCCGATCGGCTACGTCTTCGCGATCATGCACCTGGTGACGCACGGCTTCTTCAAGGCCGGCCTGTTCCTCGGCGCCGGCTCGGTCATGCACGGCATGAACGACGAGGTGGACATGCGCCGATACGGCGGCCTGCGCAAGTACATGCCGGTCACCTTCATCACCTTCGGCCTCGGCTACCTCGCCATCATCGGCTTCCCGGGCCTGTCCGGCTTCTTCTCCAAGGACAAGATCATCGAGGCGGCGTTCGCGAAGGGCGGCACCGAGGGCTGGATCCTCGGCGGCGCGGCCCTGCTGGGCGCGGCCATCACCGCCTTCTACATGACGCGCGTGATGCTGATGACCTTCTTCGGAGAGGAGCGTTGGAAGAACCAACCCACTCGCTCCCCTCAGGCGCCGAGCGCGGAGCCGGCAGCGGAGCACCGTGGCGAGCACGCCGAGCCCCACCCGCACGAGTCCCCGAAGGTCATGACGATTCCGATGATCGTGCTGGCCGTCGGCTCGGTCTTCGGCGGCTTCTTCTTCAACCTCGGCGATCGCTTCCTGCACTGGCTGGAGCCGGTCACCGGACACAGCGAGGGCAACTCGCCGATCAGTGCCGGAGTGGTCACGGGCGCGACCATGGTGTGCCTGGTCGTCGGCGTCGGCATCGCCTGGGCGCAGTACGGCCGCAAGCCCGTCCCGGCCGTCGCCCCGCGCGGCTCGCTGCTCACCCGCGCGGCCCGCCGCGACCTGCTCCAGGACGACTTCAACCACATCGTCCTGGTACGCGGCGGCGAGCACCTCACACGCTCCCTGGTCTACGTCGACCACACCCTGGTCGATGGTGTCGTCAACGGCACGGCGGCCGGTTTCGGCGGCCTGTCCGGTCGGCTGCGCCGGCTGCAGAACGGCTTCGCCCGCTCCTACGCGGTCTCGATGTTCGGCGGTGCGGCCCTCCTGGTCGCCGCGACCCTGCTGATGAGGGCGGTCTGATACCGATGTCCTTTCCTCTGCTGACAGCGACGGCGGCGCTCCCGGCCGTAGGGGCCGTCGCCACGGCCGCCGTACCGGCCGCGCGGCGCACCGCCGCCAAATGGCTGGCGCTCGTCGTCTCCCTCGCCACGCTCGCCCTGGCGATCATCGTGCTGGTCCGCTTCGACCCGGACGGTGCCCGCTACCAGCTCACCGAGTCCCGCGCCTGGATCGCGGACTTCGGGGTGCGCTACGAACTGGGCGTCGACGGCATCGCGGTGGCGCTGATCGCGCTGACCGCCCTGCTGATCCCGTTCATCATCCTCGCCGGCTGGCACGACGCCGACCCGCTGGAGACAGGGAGCCGCCGCTGGCGTCCCACCCAGGGCTTCTTCGCCCTGATCCTCGCGGTCGAGGCGATGGTGGTCATCTCCTTCGAGGCCACCGACGTCTTCGTCTTCTACATCTTCTTCGAAGCCATGCTCATCCCGATGTACTTCCTCATCGGCGGCTTCGGGGACCACGCCCACGCACAGGGCGAGGAGGCGGCCTCGACGCAGCGGTCGTACGCGGCGGTGAAGTTCCTGCTGTACAACCTGGTCGGCGGTCTGCTCATGCTGGCCGCGGTGATCGGCCTCTACGTGGTCGCCGGGAACTTCAGCCTCCAGGAGATCGCCCAGGCCCGCGCGAACGGTTCGCTGCACATGGCGACGAGCACCGAACGCTGGCTGTTCCTCGGCTTCTTCTTCGCCTTCGCGGTGAAGGCGCCGCTGTGGCCGCTGCACACCTGGCTGCCCAACGCCATGCAGGAGTCCACCGCTCCGGTCGCCGTCCTCATCACCGCGGTCGTCGACAAGGTGGGCACCTTCGCGATGCTCCGCTTCTGCCTCCAGCTGTTCCCGGAGGCCAGCAAGTGGGCGACACCCGTCATCCTCGTCCTGGCGCTGATCAGCATCGTCTACGGTGCACTGCTCGCCGTCGGCCAGCGGGACATCAAACGCCTGGTGGCGTACGCCTCGATCTCGCACTTCGGCTTCATCATCATGGGCATCTTCGCGATGACCAGCCAGGGCCAGTCCGGCGCGACGCTCTACATGGTCAACCACGGCATCTCCACGGCCGCGCTGATGCTGGTCGCCGGCTTCCTGATCTCCCGGCGCGGCTCGCGGCTCATCGCCGACTACGGCGGTGTGCAGAAGGTCGCCCCGGTGCTCGCCGGCACCTTCCTGATCGGCGGGCTCGCCACCCTCTCGCTGCCCGGCCTGGCGCCGTTCGTGAGCGAGTTCCTGGTCCTGGTCGGCACGTTCACGCGCTACCCGGCGATCGGCATCATCGCCACCTTCGGCATCGTCCTCGCCGCGCTGTACGTCCTCGTCCTGTACCAGCGCACGATGACGGGCCCGGTGAAGCCCGAGCTGTCGGCGATGCCCGACCTGCGCGTGCGTGAGCTGGTGGTCGTCGCCCCGCTGATCGTGCTGCTGATCTTCCTGGGCGTCTATCCCAAGCCCGTCACGGACATCGTCAATCCGGCGGTCAAGCAGACCATGTCCGACGTACACAAGACCGACCCCAAGCCCTCGGTGGAGGCGGCCAAGTGAGCACAACAGCCGTCCACAGCCTGTGGACAACCGCGGCCGACCCGATCTCGAAGATCCCGGCACCGAAGATCGAATACGGACAATTGTCGCCGACGCTGATCGTCGTCGGTGCCGCGCTGGTCGGGGTGCTCATCGAGGCGTTCGCCCCGCGCAAGTCCCGTTACTACGCGCAGGTGTTCGTTTCCGCAGTGGCCCTGTGCGCCGCGTTCGCCGCGGTCGTCGCCCTCGCGGCCGACGGGTACGGCACCACGAAGGCGCACATCGCGGCCATGGGCGCGATCGCGGTCGACGGCCCGGCCCTCTTCCTGCAGGGCACGATCGTGCTGGCCGGCCTGGTCGGTCTGTTCACGTTCGCCGAACGGCGCCTGGACCCGGCGACGCACGGCAACCGCGTCGACTCCTTCGCCGCGCAGGCCGCCTCCGTGCCGGGCAGCGACAGCGAGCAGGCGGCGGTGAAGGCCGGGTTCACGACCACGGAGGTCTTCCCGCTCCTCCTCTTCGCCGTCGCCGGCATGCTGGTGTTCCCCTCGGCCAACGATCTGCTGACGCTCTTCGTGGCCCTGGAGGTCTTCTCCCTCCCGCTGTACCTGCTGTGCGCGCTGGCCCGCCGCAAGCGGCTGATGTCGCAGGAAGCCGCGGTCAAGTACTTCCTGCTCGGCGCGTTCGCCTCCGCGTTCACGCTGTTCGGCATCGCCCTGCTGTACGGCTACGCGGGCTCGGTGTCGTACGCGCGCATCGCGCAGGTCGTCGACGGCACGGTCACCAACGTCGACCCGGCGCTGGCGAACACCATGGGCAACGACGCGCTGCTGCTGATCGGCGCCGCGATGATCGTGATGGGCCTGCTGTTCAAGGTCGCCGCGGTGCCGTTCCACATGTGGACGCCAGACGTCTACCAGGGCGCACCGACCCCGGTGACCGGCTTCATGGCGGCGGCGACGAAGGTGGCGGCGTTCGGAGCGCTGCTGCGGCTGCTGTACGTCGTCCTGCCGGGCATGCGCTGGGACTGGCGGCCGGTGATGTGGGCGGTGGCGATCATCACGATGCTGGGTGGTGCGATCGTCGCGATCACGCAGACCGACATCAAGCGGCTGCTGGCGTACTCGTCCATCGCGCACGCCGGATTCATCCTCGCGGGTGTCATCGCCACCTCGAAGGACGGGGTCTCCTCGGTCCTCTTCTACCTGGCCGGGTACTCGTTCGTGACGATCGGCGCCTTCGCGGTGGTCACGCTGGTGCGCGACGCGGGCGGCGAGGCGACCCACCTGTCCAAGTGGGCCGGGCTCGGCCGCCGCTCCCCGCTGGTGGCGGCCGTGTTCGCGGTGTTCCTGCTGGCCTTCGCCGGTATCCCGCTGACCTCCGGCTTCGCCGGGAAGTTCGCCGTGTTCAAGGCGGCGGCGGACGGCGGCGCGGTCCCGCTGGTGGTCATCGGTGTGATCTCCTCGGCGATCGCCGCGTTCTTCTACATCCGCGTGATCGTGCTCATGTTCTTCAGCGAGCCGAGGCCCGACGGACCGACCGTGGCCGTGCCGTCGCCGATGACCATGATCGCCATCGGCATGGGCGTGGCGG
This sequence comes from Streptomyces sp. NPDC051133, assembly GCF_040682635.1. NCBI lineage: Bacteria > Bacillati > Actinomycetota > Actinomycetes > Kitasatosporales > Streptomycetaceae > Streptomyces > Streptomyces sp. NPDC051133. The sequence continues at coordinate 152 of NZ_JBFBBK010000028.1, read as the reverse complement.
TGACGGTGGTGCTCGGCGTGGCGCCGCAGTACTTCCTGAACCTGGCGAGCCAGGCAGGTGTCTTTCACCGTCGAGGCCAAGGGCGAGGTCGCCGCCCTCGCTGACGTCATCAACACCATGGTCGACACGCTCTCGGCGTTCGCCGACGAGGT